>JANQGB010000669.1 GCA_028277545.1 Phycisphaerae bacterium
GCTACCTGGGGCCCAAGGACCGATCCATCTTCCTCGACCAGGAGAAGAACCCCGACTACGTCAGCCGGGGCTACTACGAGCAAATCGCCCGCACCTACACCTGGTGCACCTTCGGCTGGCTGGCGGAGTTCATGATCCGGCTGCTGGACGGACTCTACGCCGTCATTCGCAACTACGGAATCGCCATCATCATCCTGGTTCTGATCGTGCGCACCCTGCTCCACCCCATCACCAAGAAGGGGCAGGTGAACATGATGAAGATGCAGAAGCGGATGGGCAAGTTGGCGCCCAAGATGGAGGAGATCAAGAAGAAGTTCGCCAACGACAAGGCCCGCCAGCAGCAGGAGACCATGAAGCTCTACCGGGACGAGGGTATCAATCCCGCCGGCCAGATGTTCACCTGCCTGCCCATGATGATCCAGATGCCCATCTGGGTGGCGCTGTGGACCAGCCTCAACAACAACATCGCCATGCGGCATGAGCCCTTCTACCTGTGGATCAAGGACCTCACCGCACCGGATGCGCTGATTTCCTTTGGCGGCTCGTATCACCTGCCTCTGCTGGGCACCATGATCGGGCCCATCGTGGCTCTGAACATCCTTCCGATCCTGCTGGGCGTCACCATGTACATCCAGCAGAAGCTGATGCCCAAGCCCAAGCCGCCCCCGGGCCAGAGTTCCACCCAGGCAGACCAGGCGGCCATGATGCAGAAGATGATGCCCGTGATGAGCGTCTTCTTCTCCCTGATCCTCTACAACGCGCCCAGCGGACTGACCCTGTACATCATGGCCAGCACCCTGTTCGGCACGCTGGAGCAGATCCAGATTCGCCGGCATATCAAGCACATGGAAGCAAACGAAGGCCTGGAAGGCGCAGCCGCTAAAGCGGGGCGTCGCCCGTCCGGCCCGCGCGGTCCGCTGTGGCTCCGGCGGCTGCGCCAGCAGGTGGGGAACCAGTGGCACCAACTCCAGAAGCAGGCGGAAGAGGCTCAGAAGCTCACCAAGAAGAAGTGACCGGGCGGTCCGGCACAGGCGGTCGACTCGTGACGGGGAGGCGAGCGGTGAGACGCGTGGAGAGATTCATCCGTAACCTGGCCGTCGTTGGCCTGGCCATCGCGGCGGTAACCGGTTGTGACGACACCAGCGTGCGTGAGGCTCGCATCGATCCAGCGCCACCACCCTCGCGGCTCGTGATCGTCACACCACATAACGAGACTATCCGCCGGACGTTCTACGAGGGCTTCTCGGAGTACTATGACCAGACGCACGATCAGCCGGTGGCCATCCAATGGATTCACCGGGGCTCACCTCAATGCGTCGAGTGCATCGAGGACGCGGCCACCAACTCTGAAATCGCCCTTCGCGGGCTGGCGCCGGACCTCATGTTCGGCGGAGGCGTCACCGAGCACCAGAGACTGGTCGAGATGGGGCTCGCCCGCCCCATGAAGGCGAAGGCTCCCGAGGAAGCCCTGCTGCCCAAGACGCTGCTGGGCGTTCCGCTGCTGGACGAACAGAATTACTGGCACGCGACCGCGCTGAGCGGATTCGGGATCTTCGTAAACAGGCGGGCTTGCATTGAGCGCGAGATCGCGGCGCCGCGAACCTGGGCCGATCTTGCCGATCCCGCGTATTATGGCTGGGTAGCGATGGCCGACCCGGCCCGTAGTGGCAGCAACCGCTTCTGCCTGGGGCTGATCCTGCAGCGTCATGGCTGGGACGAGGGTTGGAGTCTGATCCTTCGGACGGCGGCCAACTGCCGGGCGCTCTTCCCCTCGAGCAGCGAAGCGATCACGGCGGTCTCCTCGGGCCTCTGCCTCTCGGGTTACAGCGTGAACTTCGTGGCCTTGCAGGAGGCCCAGCGGCATGACGCCGGCCGGCTGGACTACGTCTCCCCGGCTGACGCCAGTGCGATTACGCCGGATCTGATCACCGTGGCCAAGTACGCGTCGGTGCCCGACCTGGCTGAGGAATTCGTTCGTTACTGCCTGAGCGAAGAAGGACAGGCCCTGTGGAGCCTGCGAGGAGGACGTCCGGGCGCCGAAGAGGGGGCTTCGCAGCGGACCCTGTTCCGCTACCCAGTGCTCCCCACGATGTACGAGAAGTACGCCGACGGCCAGCTTGTC
>JANQGB010000681.1 GCA_028277545.1 Phycisphaerae bacterium
TCTCGTCGGCCTCACCGGCCTGGTGACCACCCACCTGATGCCGTCCGCGCCGTTTGCTCCTCGGAGCAGGCTGTCGCGCTCCCATTCGTTCTGTTCCAGCAGATCGACTCCCACTAGCTTCAGCATGCTCAGCAGTGGATGCACGCTGCGCTGAAAACGTCCAGGCTTTTCACCCGGCATCAGCATCGCCCCGGACCCCATACCGACATACTTCGTTACGCCGGCGGCCTTCATGGCGCTCCAGACGTGCGGTAAGTTGTGCGTCTTCGGACGTCGCTTGCGGTCGTCGCCCAGCGCGGAGATGACGCCGTCGCAGTCCGCAAACGCCTCCTGCAACCGTTCCTCTTCCGCGAGCTGTGCCTCGATCACCGTAGTTGTCGGCCCCACGTGCTTGAACTTGTGCGGCGAACGCGTGACCACCACTGCCTCCACCCCTATCTCCTCAGCCCGAGCGAGGATGCCCTGGCCGTAAGTTCCGTTCGCGCCGATGATTGCGACCTTGGTGGGCTTCGCAATGTTCGTGGTCATGGCAGAATCCGTTCAGGGCGCTGCTGGTATCGGATAGCGTTAATCAATGATCGCCTTGATCGTTGTGGTCCGCCGACTCTTCTACTAATGGCCGGAGACGACGCGGAATCAGCATGGGCACCTGTCGCTGATAGTCGCGGTACGTTGCTCCGAAGGCGGCGGCTAGATCGCGCTCTTCAAGGACCGTGCCGACGATGATCCAGGCGGTCCACAGGATGTTGAATAGCAGTCGGTCCAGAGTCACGTCCGGGTACGACCAGATCATCAGCAGGCAACACGTGTACAGCGGATGACGGACCCAGCGATACGGACCGCGCACTGTAAATGGCAGCGGCGAGGACTCCGTGCAGCGCAGACGGTCGAGAACTGGCCGCAGGCCGAACGTGTCGAACGAACCCAGTGTCAGGATACCCCAGGCACCACCGGCCATCGAGAGCAGGTAGACAGCGCGCATCAGCCAGCGAAGGATGCCCTCGGCCGCCACCAGTGTGCTGGCCGATTCCTGCCAGAACACGACCAGCACCAGCAGGACAACACCCGAGGCGATGGTGTAGGTGGCACCGTGGTACGTCGACGAAATGAGCCGGGCCGCGCGGTGGCGGTACGACTGCCGAACCATGCCGCTATGCTGAACGAAGAACGCCAGGCACAGCAGGACATCCCAGGCGAGCTTAGCCCTCTCACCCTGCGCCAGGTCCACCAGGTTCAGCGGGCCAAGGAGGACGAACAACCCAAAGAACACCCCCAGCGACAGCGACCCGATCACTCCGGTCAGCACCACCAGCACATAGCCGGTGAGCCGGGAACCGCACAGCTTTGGGCGGGGTGGCTGACTCCTACAAGTCATCGGATGGTTTCCAGCTCTTGCCCTCAGCGTATACGGCGTAGCTGCGGCCGATGTCAATGCCCGTCGTCACCGTCGCCAGTCCTGGCGCCGAGAATCACCATGAGGTTCGGTGTGGCCGAATCCTGCTCTCCAGTTAGCGAGGGGTAGATCGCAACGTCGCCGAAGCCCTGGTCGGCCAGCAGCGTGTGGTACTCCGCGTCGGAGTATGCCTGATAGCTGGCCGCGAATCGCGACACGCCACCGGTCGCCGCGTCTATGACGAAGAATTCGCGGGTGGCGGCTTGGCTGACTTCATCCCAGTGCGCCCGCTGGAGATAGAGATGCGGGCGATCCGAGAACAGTCCCGAACTGAGGGCCTCCCAGGTCGGGCCTGCTTCGCCGATGGACACTACCGCTTCATGCGAATGCGGTTCGAGCAAGATAAGTCCACCAGGCGCCAGGGCAGCGTGGATCTTGCCGAGAATGGATCTGATATCCGCCGGACGGAAGACGTTGAACTCCCCGTAGGTCATCATGACCAGCCCGTATCCGCCGCCGTAGT
>JANQGB010001114.1 GCA_028277545.1 Phycisphaerae bacterium
AGGAATGTCGGACCCAATCGAGACACGTTGCTGCGGCAACAGCGCTGGAATCGGCTTCGCATCCAGCGGGCTTCGCGACCCCGGCGCAGGCTCTGCTGGAAACAATCACACGCACAATGGCCATGGCGATGCCTCAGGTCAGGAGCTGTGAGGCACCATCGTAGCTGGCTGGCCCTGACGGGGCGATGTGCATAAGTCCTCGTGGCATAAGCATGACGGAATAAATGGGATGGACAAGTCCAGCACGAACTAGCCGATGTTCCTGCGCTAGGGCAGCGGATAGCGTTGAAGTACCGGTGAGCGCCGATTGCCGTCAAACAACAGCAACTCGGTTCCGCTAGAAACGAGGAACGGGTACCAGTATGGCTCCTTCTCCGATTCGTAATTGATCAGTAGTTGTCGAGCAGAATCACCTGTGGCGTCGAGACAGAGCACGCAGTCCTTTCCAGCCACGACCACCCTCTGGCCGTCGTAGGCCACTTGGAGGAATCTCCCCATCGTGCTGGGCACCTTAAATGTACGGATGGGTTCACCCTCGGCGTCATAGAGATTCACGGTGGCCCTGTCGTCGCCCCGCAGCTTCTTGGAGTGGGCAGCGACCGCAATCGATCCATCCGGAGCCACTCCAGCGCTGTGGGGCTTTTCGAGCCAGTTCCCGTCAGGCCGCCGCATTATGGTGCGCACAGTGGCAAACGATCGGTCAAGTAAATAGACGTTCTCGTATCCCAGGCCCCAGGTCCGTCCGGTGCCGGGTTGGGAGTACCATTTCAGCCGCAGGGCCTCTTCAGGAAGACCAGTCATGCTGATTCTCTCGCATGTGCGTGAGAAGCCAAGATAGCCCCGTTTCTGGTTCAGGCCGATCGCGCCGTGCATGTACACTTGCCCCTCCTCGCCGACGGTGACCCTAGGGAGAGCAACATCCCCATGAAGGTCGGTGGGCTCAGGATTGCAGGATCGAAGCCAGTGCCCGTCCGGATCGAAGACGTGGATGGCTCCTGTGCGGCGGCCCACAGCATAAATGTTGCCACTCTGGTCAATCGTGACTCCTGCAACTTCGCCGAGTTGGTCAGGGTCCGGCCTGAGGCCGATTACTTCGTCCACCACACCATCGTTTGTCAGGCGCAGTAACGAGTGGCTATCAGAGGTCCAAACGCGACCATCTGGTGCCACACGCAAGTCGCGTACACGAACGATGCGATCATTCGGATGTCGGGGCTCAAGTTCGCTTAGGATCGTGCCCTCTGCCCTCATGCGGACGATAGGAGGCTTGCCGCTGAAATCCCTGATCACGAATCCGTCATCAATGTCGGCCGCGATCTCGCACGGGTACGTTGGCTTCCGGCCCCAGGCTGATTCAAGCTCCACGGTCCGCAGGTACTGTCCGGATTTATCGAAAAGCTGCACCGTCTTGCGGATGACATCGAGCACCACGACGTTGCCTGTTGTAGTGACCGCAATGTCCTCCGGACTGAACAGATGCTCGGGGGCTTTGTCGTAGGACTGCTGCAAGCTCCACGTTCGCTGGCCCAGTGCGTCAAACGCGTGGACAGTCGTAGTCATCGACGCCCGGTGATGGGTGGTTGCCAGCACCACGAAGCTTCCATCGGGATAACCGGCGATGCTCTCAACCGCCGGGCAGTCAAATGCCTCGATTGCCTTAACCGTGCCGGTGCCCATGTCCACCCACCAGGCTGACGCTTGGCCACCCACACCGTACTCCGAGC
>JANQGB010001124.1 GCA_028277545.1 Phycisphaerae bacterium
CTACACGCTGGGCCGCAGCCTGGTGTACGTCGCCATCGCGGCGATCCTTGTTGGCAGCCTGCTGTCGGCGCCAACGGTCTCGATGACGCTCCAGAAGTACATGAACAAGCTGCTGGGCCCGATCTTGATTCTGTTGGGCATGGTCCTGTTAGGGATGATCACGTTACCCAATCGTGGGTCCGGTCTCGGCCAGCGGGTCGGCCAGAAAGTGGCGGATTGGGGCGTCTGGGCCGGGCTGGTTCTGGGGATTGTGTTCGCCCTCTCGTTCTGTCCGGCTTCGGCGGCGCTCTATTTTGCCGGCCTTATCCCATTGGCGGTCAAGTTCGAGTCCAGCGTCATGCTGCCCGCGGTGTTCGGGATCAGCACGGCCCTGCCAGTCGTCCTCTTCGCCATCCTCATTGTGATTAGCGCCAACGCCATGGCGAAGACCTTCAACCGCATCAGCGCCTTTGAACGCTGGGCACGACGTGTCACCGGCGCAATCTTCCTCATTCTTGGCGTGTACTTCTGTCTCGCGTTTATCTTCAAGGTCGTGCCGACGAGTTTCGGATGATGTCTGGCCCAGCGAGCGACCCTGTTGCCGTACGAACGGTGTATTCGACGAGGAGTGCATCGATGAGGGAGACGAGCCATAGCACCTGAGTGCGTTGCAGCCCTGCCGGATCAGAGAAAGCGACTGTCGTTCCTGGACGGCTATCTGACGCTGTGGATCTTCCTGGCCATGGCCGGCTTTGTATAGACTCGGTGCTATACACGATGACGGCGCCGCCGCGACCGGATCGGACGAGGACAGGCTGCCGGTCTTCGCGAAAATTCGTGACCGGATACGCAGCACAATAGCGTCATCCTGGCCAAAGTGCCGACGTTGATGCAGCTCACCGCATGGGCATGCAACACCCTGCGACCGCGCCCACAGATTGGTTACAGATGGGGAACCGGCGCGTGGGCATGATGCCAGCGGGTGGCGGCACGACGCCCAGCTCTGCGGCTGGCGTTCAACAGCGCATAGAAGGATGGGGGGACGTAGCCCCCGTCCATTCATCTGCGCCGGCCCAAGTACGTCCGGTGACTTTTCGCACAGCCCAACCTCATGAAATAGAAGACATGCGCGCAGAATTACGGGAACTATCGGCGGCTTTCTTGTCTGGCGGTGCCCTCTCCAGTAATGCGGAGTCCATCTGCGGACCCGCTTCAATCGGCAATTCGGCCTAATGCGGTGTTGAAGCTGTTTTTCGAGGTCTTCCCTGAGAGGCGGCCACGGCCTCCATCAACTGCTTTCAGCCCAGGAATTACATGCCAGGAGCGGCGGGACTACCTCTGTTGGAAGACTGGCGGAGCACGCCTCGCCCGGCTGCTGCGAATGGAGTGGTCCTGGGGGGCTTCCGCGCTACAATGAAACTGTTCGGAGCCGGGCAGGGCCCGGAGTGAGTGCCGGCATCTCGCACAACGCACCTGCCCGTCACGGGGCCAACTCAAAGTGCATACTGCCTTCGCGGCGAGCGTCACGGTCTGCGCGTTGACCGCGCCCGGCGTCCGGTCGCCCAGGCGGAGGTTAGTGGTCAGTCGGCCAACTCTGTGGATTGAACTGTCCTGAACGCAGACTGATCGACAGCGGATGATCACCAACGGAAGGGAGACAAGCGTGCTAACCAGACAGATCAGACGGATGATGAGGGTGTTGTTGCTCATGGCCCTCGCCGCTCCTGCGCCAGGGCAGACCCCGATGGGTACCGGGTGGACGTATCAGGGCCAACTCAAGCAGGGAGGCGTGCCGCTGAGCGGCACGGCCGACTTCCAGTTTACCCTGTACGACGCGGCAACCGATGGGCTGGAGGTGGCCGGTCCAATCGCCCTGAGCAACGTGGGCGTTGTGGACGGCCTGTTCACCGTAGAGCTGGATTTCGGCGTTGCACCGCTCCAGGGAGACGCTCGCTTCCTGGGGATCGCCGTCCGCAGTCCGCACGATCCCGGTGATACGCAGCCGTTCACGACGCTCAGTCCGCGGCAGCCGCTCACGCCCACGCCCTACGCACTCCAGACTCGCGGCGTGTTCGTCGACGCTGCGGGCAACCTCGGGATTGGAACGACTGCTCCGGCACACACGGTCCACATCATCACGTCGGCGAGCCGCGGTGTTTACGCTCAGTCGTCAAGCGCTGCGGCGCGCACGCTGTTCGGACATGCAACTTCCAGTACGGGCACGGCGCGCGGCGTATGGGCCCAAAGCGACAGCACGGAGGGTATCGGTGTCATCGCGATCTCCTCCGCAGCAACAGGGACGACGTACGGCGTGCACGCGAACGTTGTGAGCCCAGACGGCTACGCGGGCTACTTCCAGGGCGGGCGCAATTATTTCGAGGGCAATGTCGGCATCGGCACCGACGATCCGACGCATCACCTGCATGTTCGGAGCGCCGGTAACAAGGCCATCTTTGCCGAGGCGACGCACCCTAGCGATGCGACCGCCGGCGTACACGGTGTGACTGCCTCAAGCAGCAGTTCGGCCTACGGCGTGTTTGGCGAACTGACCAACCCGAGTTCGACCGGCGTTGCGGTCTACGGCCGGGCGCCATTCTACGGCGTCGCCGGGGAAGCTACCGACGCCGGCGTGGGCGTGATTGGCCGTTCGAACCTGGGCGTGTACGGCGAGTCCAGCGCTGGCAACGGCACCGGCGTTATGGGGGCCAACGTTGCGTCAAGTGGCACGACGTACGGTGTGTATGGCACCGTCAACTCCAGCGCCGGCTATGCCGGGTACTTCGACGGCCGCGGTTACTTCGCCGACGATCTCGGCGTCGGCACGACGCCGTCCTATCGCATCGACGCACGCGAGGCGTTGGGGGCCACCAATGTCGTACATGTCGAGCGAGAGGCCGACGCAGAGTCGGGCGCCGACCTGCTCGAACTCGAGATGGGCGTCGGGTCGGACTCCGGCGCGCAGTTCATCGAGTGCCAGCTCGCCGACAACGATACCAAGTTCCGCGTCTGGGCCGACGGAGAAGTGAGCGCCGACGGTATGTTCACCGCCGGTGGGGCCGACTACGCGGAGATGGTGGCCGTTTCGACCGGGTCGGAATCCGTCGAGCCCGGCGACGTCATGGTGATCGATCCGGGCAGCGCACGGGCCTTCCTTCGCTCGACGACCGCCCGCTCGACGCTTGTTGCGGGGATCTACAGCACCAAGCCGGGCGTACTGGGCTCCGAGCGTGACTGGGATCTGCTGGCCGCCGAGCTGATTGAACCTGATCCGTCAAATCCCGAGTCGGAGGCCAACGCCGTCAAGACACTGGAACTCGGGCGAATGATAGGCGAAGTTCCGTTGGCGGTCGTGGGCATTGTCCCCTGCAAGGTCTCGGCCGAGAACGGGGAGATTCGGCCGGGCGACCTGCTGGTCACCTCGGGTACCCCCGGCCACGCGATGCGCGACGATGACCCGCGTCCTGGCACGATTGTCGGCAAAGCCCTCGGGTCACACGCGGCGGGAACGGGGGTCATCAGAGTGCTGATCGCGCTCCAGTAAGCGGCGGGCAAGTGCAACTGTAGCCGCCGCAGGAGGCAGCGGTGGTCGTACATTATCGAGGGGAACGGCCGTCGATGTCCTGAACTCGAGGGCCTGCGGTAGCGCGGCGCGGGGATCGGCGCAGTGCCCTGATGCGAACGGCAATTACAGATGTTGGCAAAGTGCAACTGCCTGCCGGCATGTGATGGAGCAGTGAGGATGATAAGGATCGCCTTGTGCATCACGCTGACGCTGACGCTCGGACTGATGGCCGGCATTACCGACACCGGCAACTTCAACCTGACCCGGTCCACGATCGACGGCGGCGGGGTGATGAGCAGCGCGGGCGGCGGGTACGAACTGTCAGCCACGATTGCCCAGTCGGACGCCGGTGTCCGGATCGGCGGCGATTTCCGTTTGACCGGCGGCTTCTGGTTCGAGGAGCCGCCCGGCGACTGCAACTCCACCGGCACCGTGAACCTGCTTGATTACGCCGATCTCGAAGCCTGCCTGCTCGGCCCCGACATCGGATTCGGCGCGGGCTGCCAGTGCTTCGACACCGACTTCGACGGCGACAATGACCTGGTGGACTTCGCCGCGTTTCAGGTCAACTTTACAGGTGGATAGCTCGAACTCGAATCATGATCCTCGCTACACCGTCCGGGGTGTGCAGATTTGGCGTGAAGCGTTCGGGGTCTCGTTGGCACCAACACGCCGTGCCGAGGCCTGCTCGATCGCTGCCTTTGTTCCTACATCTATTCGTCAGGTGCGCGCCCGGAACTCACAGATGCGCTATCAGCATCGCTGATTCCGCAGACGGCATAGTGAATCGATCGCCCCGTCTCCCCTGTTCTCTAATATCTTGTCAAATCTTGAGTTAAGAGCCTTGACCCGGGTGCGACCGATCGGCACCCTATCACTCTCACTTTAATGGGCCACATTGGGGAAACAGCGCGTCGTCGATACAGCGACTCCGCGACGGCGTGTGCGAGACCGCCGTGGGACTTCTCGTGCTCGGCATGGAACACGAATCGGTTCAGATCACGGAAGTGGTGATGGATCGGGGCCGCTGCGAGGAATATGGCCGACCTGGAGAGCTGGCGACGAGTCTCGGTCACGTCACACCGCGTGCGGTGGTATAGGCGCGGCCGGGGCCAGCGCAGCAACTACCGCTGCTTCCTGGTCTTCGGGGCCTTGATTGCTGGTCGGTGCTGGCCGAGAATATACGGATAGTGCCGCATTTCGTCGGACGTTCTGTTACAGCAGCACCGTCACGCGGCCGAAGCGGGCACCAGCTGGTGCCGCGTCGCGGTCCGGAGCGAGTGCGACAGCATGGACATGGCTGCTGGCTTCCAATCCGGGCCCGCCCGCGTGGCAACAGGGGCCTCGGGCGCCACTACGCCGCAGCCCGCGCGCTCGCAGCGCTCTGCGATCGGCTGCGACGCCGGAGATGTGCAGCCCGGAGGCAGCCCCGTTCTTGAAGCGTACGCACCTGCACCGTGTGTCTGTGCGCGTCCCGTGTTCAGGCGGGTGTCACCGCCCCCAGGCAGCGTGTAGCGCGCCAGGCCTGAGCGCGGGTAGGCGTGATAGCAGCCCAGGCCGTGGAGCCGCTGTGAAGCGATGCAGCTTGGCTGCGCGCAGGCGCCGCTGACGCGGGCCCGTCAGCGTCAGGGCGACAGGGGTCGCCGGAGCAGTTGGACCTGCACCATCCGCGCGGGCCGCTGCGAAGCCGGTGACGGTCGGGCTGGGCGGAGGATTCATGGGCGAGCGCAAGAAGATCCTTCTCACTTCGGCGGTAACAGTGATGGCCGTGTCGCTGTGCGTGGGATGGGGTGCCATCTGGACGCTCTACCGTGCCGAGTTCAGCGTGCAGCGAGACAGGCTGCTGACGATGCTGGACGGCCAGGCCCGCCTGATGGAATCCGTGGCCCGCTTTGACGCCGCCCATAGTCAGGACGTCCATCCGGACGGACCTCGTGCGGCGACTCTCGACCAGATTCTCGATGCCCACAGGCGCCCTTGGGAGTTTGGCGAAACGGGCGAGGTCGTGGTCGGCTATCGCGTCGAAGATCACATCGAGTTTCTGACGGAGTTGCGGTTCCCGATGCCGGGAGAGCGAAGGTCGATTGCGATTGACTCTGAGCTGGCTGAGCCGATGCGTCGAGCTCTGGCGGGAGAGCGGGCTTGGACAGTCGGTCCCGACTACCGTGGCGAGACCGTCCTGGCGGTCTTTGAACCGGTAGCGGCCCTGGATCTGGGGCTCGTGGCCAAAATCGACCTGGCGGAAGTTCGCGCTCCCGTCGTTCGGGGGGCGGTGATCGTGACCTTCACGGCCCTGGTGTTCGCATTTGTGGGCGCCATCGTGAGCCTCCAGATCAGCAACCGGTTGGTGCAACGCATCGAAGAAGGGCAGGCACGGATTAGCGCGGTGCTGGCCTCCGCCGTTGATCCGATCATCGCCATCGACTCCCGCGGCATAGTGCAATCGGCAAGCGAATCAGTGGAGCACGTCTTCGGATGGCGACCCGACGAGATAATCGGGCGGAACGTCAATGTACTGATGCCCTCCCCATATCGTGAGGAGCACGACAGTTACCTGGCCAACTATCTGCGCACCCAGGAGCGGAAGATCATCGGTATCGGTCGCGAGGTCTTGGGGCGACGCAAGGATGGGTCCGAGTTTCCGATGGATCTCTCGGTAAGCGAAGCCAGAATCGGCACGGAACGAATCTTTACCGGGATTGTGCGCGACAGCACGGAACGCGGCAAAGCCGAGGAGCAGATACTCAACCTGACACGACGGGTGAGACTGGCCACCGAGTCGGCCGAGATCGGTATCTGGGACTACGAGATCGAAGACAACATCCTCATCTGGGACGACCGGATGTATGCCCTGTACGGAATCCGGCAAGAGGACTTCAGCGGGGCGTACAACGCGTGGACAGAAGGTGTTCATCCGGAAGATCTGCCCCGAGCCCAGTCCGTCCTACAGGATGCCATCGCCAGCGGAACGGCATTCCACTGCCAATTCCGCGTGAAGTGGCCTAGCGGTGAGGTCCGGGACATCCAGGCCCACGCGGTGTGTCTGCGTGGATCAGACGGAACAGTCCGGCGCATGATCGGTGTGAACTGGGACATCACTGAGGAAAAGAGAGCCAAGGACCTCCTGGAAGCACTCAACCTGAAGCTCAAGCAGCAAGCGGCTCAGCTTATCACCGAGAAGGAGCGGGCCGAACAGGCTGACCACGTCAAATCGGCGTTCCTGGCGGCAATGTCGCACGAACTGCGCACGCCACTCAATTCCATAATCGGCTTCACCGGAATCCTCCTGGAAGGCCTGGCCGGCCCCTTGAATGAGGAACAGAACAAGCAACTTGGAATGGTGTGGGCAAGTGCGGACCATTTGCTCGATCTCATCAACGACGTACTGGACATCTCCAAGATCGAGGCCGGCCAGTTGGAGGTCGATCGCAGGTCCTTCGACCTGCGCGCGGCGGTCAACAAGGTCGTGGTCACGGCCACGCCATTGGCTGAGAAGAAGACCGTGGCGTTGCGTGCGCACATTGCGCCCGAGGTCGGTCAGATCGTAAGCGACCGGCGCCGGGTCGAGCAGATCCTGCTGAACCTGGTAGGCAACGCGATCAAGTTCACCGAAGAGGGGGAAGTGCATGTCGAGTGCGAGGTCAATCAGAGGTGGGCGGTGATGCGGGTGACGGACACGGGCGTCGGGATCAAGCCGGAGGATATGAACCAGTTGTTCGAGCCCTTCCGGCAGATCGACGACGGGCTGGGCCGTCAGCGTGAGGGAACGGGACTGGGACTCTCAATCTGCCAGAAGTTGGCGGGCCTGCTGGGTGGTGAGGTTACGGCTGAGAGCAGATGGGGCGTGGGGAGCACCTTCACGGTCAGGCTCCCTTTGGGCAAAGCAGCAGGAGGGACGCAGTGAGACCCAAGATCCTGTACATCGAAGACAACGAGCAGAACCTCTACCTGGTGACCTTCCTGCTGGACAAACACGGGTATGAAGTAGTCCCGGCACGAACCGGCGCGGAGGGAATTGATCTGGCTGGCCGGACGGAGGTCGTCCTGGTCCTGTTGGACATCCAACTCCCGGGCATGGACGGCTTCGAGGTGCTGGACGAACTCCGTCGTATGGCGGCTTTCGACAACGTTCCCATAGTTGCCATCACATCCCACGCCATGGTAGGTGACCGTGAACGTATCCTGGCAGCAGGCTGCAACGGCTATATCGAGAAGCCCATCAATCCTCGAACCTTTGTTTCGCAGCTCGGGCAACATCTGTCCCGTGACTCCTCAGAAAGCGAAGGTGGCCAATGACCCGGATCCTCATAGCGGACGACAACAAACAGAACCGGTACATGCTGCACGCCCTGCTGACCGGGCACGGCCACGAGGTGGTGTGCGCGGACGACGGAGCCGACGCACTCGAGAAGGCTCGGCGCGATCCGCCGGCGATCATTATCACCGACATCCTGATGCCCGTGATGGATGGTTTTACGCTCTGCCGCGATTGGAAAGCAGACGAACGACTGAGGCGGATCCCGTTTGTCTTCTACACGGCCACCTACACCGATCCGAAGGATGAAGAGTTCGCGCTGAGCCTTGGTGCGGATCGGTTCATCGTCAAGCCGGCCAAGCCGGACGACTTCCTGAAACTCATCCAGGAGACACTGGCAGCACATCAGCAGGGCAGGCCGACAGCGGGGCCGAAGCCGGTTGGTGAAGAACACGTACGCCTCAAGCAGTACAACGAAATCCTGATCCGCAAGCTGGAACACAAGATGGAACAGTTGGAGCAGGCCAACCGGGACCTGGCGCGGCAGATCGCCGAACGAACGCGGGCGGAGGAGGAGCGCGAGCGCCTGGCGACGGCGATGGAGCAGGCGGCTGAGGCCGTCCTCATCACAGACACAGAAGGGACCATACAGTACGTCAACCCCGCCTTCGAGAGGATGAGCGGGTTCTCGCGTGACAACATGTTGGGCCAGAGTGTCCGGCTCCTCAAGAGCGGCGAGCAGGATGCAGAATTCTACGCCGGGATGTGGAAACGCCTGTCGCAGGGTGAAGCCTGGTACGGCCGCATCACGAACCGGCGAAAGGACGGGCGGCTCTACACGGCGGACGTGACGATTTCACCGCTCCGGGATGAGCAAGGCGGCGTGACCAGCTACGTCGGGCTCCTGCGCGACGTGACCAGGGAGGTGTCCCTGGAGGCGCAGCTCCGACACTCCCAGAAACTGGAGGCTGTCGGCCAACTGGCCGGCGGCGTGGCACACGACCTGAACAACACGCTCACCGTCCTGTTTGCAGGCTGCGACAGCATTCGACAAGACGTCTCTTCAGAGGTGGCGGTCAGCGCCGCCCTGGATGTGATGGAGAGCGCCATGAAACAGGCTGCCGGAATCACGCATTCCCTGCTGACCTTCAGCCGCAAGGTTCCGGCGGAGAAGAGACCGGTCAGCCTCTGTGCCGTCGTCAAGTCGGCGGCGCGGATACTTGAACGCACTCTGCCGGCGTCGATCCAGCTCGATGTCGATGCCTCCTGCCACCCGGCACCCTGGGTGGATGCGTCCGAGACGCAGTTAGTGCAGGCCCTCCTGAACCTGGTCATCAACGCGCGCGATGCGATGCCTGATGGTGGAACTTTGCAGGTCGGTGTGTCCCGGCTGCCTGCCGGTGGCACTACACCGGCAGGCGCCGCACCGGACGACGAGTTCGCCTGCCTGACAGTGAGTGACAGCGGCAGCGGCATGTCAGACGAGTGCCAGGCGCGCATTCTGGAGCCGTTCTTCACCACCAAGGAGCGTGGCAGAGGTACGGGGCTCGGCCTGTCCATTGTTCACAGCATCGTGGCGGATCACGGAGGGAGCCTGGAAATCGAGTCTGAAGTCGGCGTGGGCTCGACCTTTCGAATCATGCTGCCTCACATGGCACCGGAATCCTCGACCGAAGGGCAGGCCCGGGCGGAGGAGGTGCCTGCGGGACGCGGCGAACTGATCCTGCTCGCGGAGGACAACGCCCAGGTGAGCGCCAGTATCGCCGGGGCGCTGGAGGCGCTGGGGTATCAGGTGACGAGGACACCGGACGGCGAGGCTTTTCTCGAGCAGTTCAAGATCCACCGGGCGGAGGTTGGCCTCCTCATTCTGGACGTGGACCTCCCGAAGCGAAGTGGGCTGGAGTGCCTGCGGGCGATTCGTGCCCGGGGCGCCCAGATGCCGGCGATTGTGATCACCGGCAGCACAGACGCTGCGCTCGATGAGTGCATGGAGGTCAACAGCCTGTTGCTGCGCAAGCCGTTCCAGATGTCCGAGCTCGGCAAACACGTGCGGGCCATGCTTGATGCAGCTTCCGGGCTTAGCGTGGACGCCTAAACCTGCCCAGGTCATGCGGGGCATGCGCCAGTCTGCAACCGGCGTGCGAACGACTCAAGTCCGACGGCCGGTTGGCCCAGGCGGCGGCCTGACTGTCGGTCGCATGGTGATCGGGTCCGTCTCCGGCGATTCGTAGCACCCGGTCGTGGTCAATCGGATTGCCGTCACTGCATATCCCGCCGCCGCAGCCTGCCACTGAGTTTCCGTTGTAGACGCAGTTGGTCAGTGTCGGCGTAGCGTTCTCGCTATACATCCCGCCGCCCAACTCGACCCGTCTCCGCCGGGCTGAGCGCCCTCATCGACGTGAATCACTGTCTGACCCGCAATAGACGAGCCCAGGGATCAACTACAAACGAATGCGTAGGTAGCAAACCGGGACATTGCATGACTCCTTCTCGGCCACAGTCTTTCCGCCAGGGCAGGCCCCGAGCATCCAGCCCGCCGCCGCTCGGATTGCGAGATTCGACGGGCTCGACCATCAGGAATTCCCAACAAATTGGCACAACTGGGCGGCCGCTAAATTCCGGCAGAGCCTCCGGGAGGCCGATGAGCGTGGTGGGTGGTCCGATAGTGCGATAGAGACCTCGACCAGGGAACTGATCATCCATCAACAAGCAAGTGACACTTGACGATACAGTCGGTGTGGGGGACCGCGTTAGACGGTTCGTCATTCAGGGCATTGGCAGGCACTGAACCCGCGTTGAGTTCCGCGCACTGCCCGGGTAAGATAAGCGCAATAGCTGATGAGAAAGTAAGTTAGGGCGGATCATGGATTCTGATGCAGAAGACGTGCCGGGAGAGTTGTCGGGTACCGCCCCCGGGGAGGAGTGCGCGGCCGCGAGACTCCTGCCGCTCGCTTACGACCGGCTTCGCGGGCTGGCGGGCAGGTACTTCCAGGGTGAGCGTTGCGACCACACGCTCGAGCCGACAGCGCTGGTTCATGAAGCGTTCGTGAAACTGGCGGATTATGGCTTTCCGGGCGATTGGAGCCGGGCGCATTTCTTCGCCGTGGCCGCCAAGGCCATGCGTCAGGTCCTGGCCGACCACGCCCGGGCCAGGAAGGCCGCCAAGCGAGGCGGGGATCAACCCCGCGTATCGCTCACCGGCCTGATCACCCCGCACTCCACCGCCGATGAGATTGATCTGATTGCGCTCGACGCCGCGCTGGAGAAGATGACCGAACTCTTCCCCGAGCAGGCCTACGTCGTGGAGCTGCGGTTCCTTGGGGGGCTGGAAGTATCCGAAGTCGCAGAGGTCCTGGGCGTTTCCACGTCGACGGTCGAAAGGCGGTGGCGGCTCGGTCGGGCTTGGCTGCGCCGCGAACTGAGTGGAGACTCGTCCCAGTGAACGAGGATCGCAGCCGCCAGATCGCAGAGCTGTTTCGCTTGGCAGCCGATTTGGAACCGTCGGCACGAAGCGCCTACCTGGAGCAGGCCTGCGCGGGTAACGCTGAGCTCCGTCGCGAAGTCGAATCCCTCCTGGCATTCGATGACGACGGAACGGACGTGTTCAGCGATGGCAAGGTCGAGGTGACACGCCGCCTGCTGGCACGCGCCGTGAAGGACGCTCCCCGAGGATCAGAGACGAACTCCGACGTCGCGATCCCGGCTCCATTCCCTGAACAGATTGGCCGATACCGCCTCATCGAGAAACTCGGGGAAGGAGGCATGGGAACGGTCTACCTCGCCGAACAGGATCATCTCAAGCGCCGCGTAGCGCTCAAGATGATTCGTCCCGGCCTGTTGTCGCCTAACCTGCTACGGCGATTTCGATTCGAGACGGAAGCCCTGGGTCGCCTGCAGCACCCGGGAATCGCCCAGATCTACGAGGCTGGCGAGAGTGACGCGGCTGGTGGACGTCAGCCCTACTTCGCGATGGAGTACGTCGAAGGAGTGGAACTGCGAGCCTATGCCCGCGAAGAGAGCCTCGGACTTCGCGCCCGACTCGAACTCGTCGCACGAACGTGTGACGCCGTGCATCATGCCCATCAGCAAGGCATCATCCACCGAGACCTGAAGCCCGACAACATCCTGGTGGTGGCCGGGCCACCAGCGCCCGACGTGGCCAGTGTTGCGGAATTCGCTCACCTTGGTCAGCCCAAGATTCTCGATTTCGGCGTGGCCCGGGCCACTGATGCCGACGTGCAGATGACGACGCTGCGCACGGATGTGGGGCAACTTGTCGGGACGCTCACCTACATGAGCCCCGAGGTCGTTGCGGGGGATCCCAGCCTGCTGGATACACGCAGCGACATCTACGCACTCGGCGTGATCCTCTACGAACTCCTCGCGGGGCGTCCTCCGTTCGACCTGCGCTCCCGACCGATTCCGGCTGCGGTCCGCATCATCCGTGAAGACGATCCGCCGCGTCTCAGCGACGCCGGTGTGGCCCTCCGAGGTGACGTCAACACGATCGTCACCAAGGCGATGGAGAAAGACCGGGAGAGGCGCTATCAATCCGTGGCAGAATTGGCAGCCGACATCCGCCGCCATCTCGCCAACGAACCAATAGCAGCCCATCCCCCCAGTTCATTCTACCAGTTGGGTAAGTTCGCCCGGCGCAACCGGGGACTCGTCGCGGGGCTGTGCGTGGCGCTTGTCATCCTGATGGCCGGCACCGCCATTTCCGTCGTCTTCGGCCTGTGGGCCATGCGCGGTGAGCGGCTGGCACAGCGCAGCGCCCACCGACTCCAAATCACAACCGCGGCTGCGATTGGTGAGACGGATCCCCTCGGGGCGATGGCTTGTCTTGACGCCATACCGCCGGAGGCTCGCGGCTGGGAATGGTTGCACTTACGCGCCCGATTCGTCTCGCACCTGGCGGAGTGGACCGGCGACGGCGATGGCCAATCGGGGGGTACCTTCGCTAATTGCGGTGACGGTACCCTGATCGCCGCCCTTCAGCGCGAAGACCGGATTGAGGTGATCGACCTAGGCTCCAATGATGTTCGGGCCACGTTCCAAGCTCCGGGAGGTGTGACTTCGCCATGCCTGTCTCCCGACGGCACGTTCCTGGCGGCGGTGACTTCGAAGCAAGGTGAGCTGGTAGTCTGGAATGTCGCCAGCGAGGAAGGCGTTCTCCGCCACGCCCTCGAGGAGGGTGGCGCCCAACTCCTGAGCTTCAGTCACGACGGCTCGGTATTGGCTATAGCAACCCAACACCGGGGAACCTGGCTCGTGGAGATCGGTACTGGTGAGGTCCGCATCCTCGCTCCACCGGAGATTCGCGGCGCCCGGCGTGTCGCGTTCGATCCGTCCGGACCTCGCGTGGCCATGGCCGGTCGAAGCGGCAGCACCCACTCGGTGATTCACCTCCACGTCTATGCCTTGTCCGGTGAAGTTCTTAGGAGCAAATACCTGCCTGACGGTTGCCTGTCGCTTGCGTACAGCCCGGACGGCGAGTCTCTGGCCGTGGGGCAAGAACAGCGCATGATCCGCATCCTGGATGCCGCCACGCTGGAAGAACGGCTCGTACTTCGCGGCCATACCGCCCCGGTGATTTCACTCGCGTTTTCCCCTGATGGCAACGAGCTTGGCAGCGCCGGCCTGGATTCCAGTGTCCGAATCTGGGAACTCGCGTCCGGCAACACCATTCGTATCCTGGCTGCCGCCCGGATGGCCGGGATCAGGCGCTCGGTCGTCTTCTCGGCTGATGGGGAACTGCTTGCTTGCGGAAATGCGTCCCATGTCCGGCTTTGGAGACCTGCTCAGAGCAAGTCCCGGTCACTCCGTGGGCACAGCAGCTATGTCTATCGAGTGACGTTCACGCCTGACCCCGCCGTACCGCCGGTCCTAGCCTCCGGTTCGCATCTTGGTGAGATGTGCCTCTGGGACGCATGCACCGGTGTTCTCCTGGCAGAGCTCCCGGCGGCCCATCCGCATCAGTTCCTGAGCTTCTCGCCTGATGGCGCCCGGCTGCTGGTAAGTGATCCTCGGCCTGACGGAAACCAGCGTGAGATTGCGGTCTGGGATACAGCCGCCGGCCTTCGAGTGGATGCGTCGGGCACCGCGTTCGATCAACGGTCATTCGACCTGGCGCACTACCCGTTTCGTTTTGCGGCAGGTAATGCCAAGTGTGGGCGCTCAGCCGGGGAAGCCACGGCTTCCAGTTACGACGCTACGCTCGTGGCAAAAGGGCTGAAGTCCGGTGAGATTCTCATTGACGATCTTCACACCGGAGAGAGACTCAAGACTTTGGGGCCGCACGATGTCGAGGTGTTTGCCGTGGCCTTCGATCCCGCGCAGACGCGCGTCATCGCCGGAGACAAGCGCGGCATGCTAAGAGTCTGGGACCTGGCCACTGAGGCGGAGGTCGCCTCCGTGGAGGGGCACTCAGACAGAGTATACAGTGTTTGTTGGAGTCCGGATGGAAGCCGAGTTGCCTCCGGCGGCAATGACAACAAGGTAGTCCTCTGGGACGGTGAGAACCTGGAGCGGCTGCTCGTGTTGCACGGGCACGCCAGCTATGTCCATTCCGTCTGCTTCAGCCCCGAGGGTACCATGCTCGCGACCGGCTCCGGCGACGGAACCATCCGCATCTGGGACTCGGTCCTGCCTGCTGAGCGATGGCGACAGGCGAGTGAGGCGCTCGGACTGCGCCGGGAAGCCGAACTGTTGGTGGAGCGGTTGCTCGCAGAACTCGGGGACCCGCTGGACGTCGCCGACTACCTTCGCGGTGACGAGTCACTCTCCGACTCACTTCGTCACCAGGCCAAAATCGCGCTCCTCAGTGCACGCCGGCTGGAGACACACAGAGACTGACTTCTGTTCAAGGACCTGAATGGTTGTTGGTCAACTACCGGGCGGACTGGCCTACAGTCACCGCGATAGCGATGCAGGCAGGATGCCTGCGACGCGAAGGTACGCTGACCTGGGGCCGTATTGGCGGTTTCGGACGGTCTTCGACACTCTCGCGTGGCGTAAGGCGGAGGCCGGTGAGTTCTCGCGCTTACGGATCCGATCGCTCGAACCGTTCCTTGTTGTCTTCCCACCACTGGCGCCATTCGACCTGCGGATTCGAGCATGTCGTGGCCAGCGGCAGGGCAGGCCCGAGCGGATCGACTCCGTTCCGGCCGGTCAATCTTACCAATGAAGCCTCAGAAAGAGCCCGAACTTCAGTTGAATCATCGTCGAGCAGCTCGATCAGCGTAGGGATCTGCGATGCCTCCGCCAGATCACAAAGCAGGCGTGCGGCAGCCAGCCTCTTGGCGTCGTCTGCCTCACCCACCCAGCTTCGCACGACATCCGCAAGCGGCACCACGCACGCCGGCCCCTTTGACCGAAGACGCAGCTCGGTTTCGTATGAGGCGTCACCCTGTGTCCACTCGTCCACCAGGGCCTGTACTCGTCCGTCCTGGTCGCCCCGACTCGAGCCTGGCCAGGCTCGAGTCCCGAGCAGAATGAGAGCCAGCGCCAGCCCGGCTGCGGCGGCCGACGTCAAACCCCAGCCCCCCCACCGTCGTGAGATCGGAGGCGCCTCCTTGAACCACGCCTCCAGTACCCGGTCCGCCACGGCCGCCGCCGAGCGCTGGCGTGCTCCGAAGATGCGTGACAGTTCGCGATCGTCACGCTCAAACTCGTCCACCGCCAGCCGACAGCTCGTGCACTCGCCCAAGTGGACCGTCAGGCGATGCCGGTCTCCGGCGGGCAACTCGCCGTCCAACCGGGCGTTGATCAGCAGCAGCCCTTGTTCACAATCCATGGTTCAATTCCCAGCCTCGGCCAGCCGGCGCCGCAGCAACTGTCGGGCCTTGGTCAGCCTGGCGTTGATCGTTGCGGCCGAGACGCCCAGCATGCTCCCCAGGTCCTGGTACGTCGAATTGCTGAAGTAGTACAACATCAGCACGTCGCGACACTCCATGGGCAGGCGCCCAATCTCCTGATACAGCCGGTCCCAGGAGTCATCGGAGGATTCTCCGGGGGATTGACGGGCGTCGGCCGTCGCTTCCACGCTGTCGAGCGCGATTTCGCTTCGCTGTTTGGACTTGAGCCAGTCGAGACAGGTTCGCGTCGCAATCCCGCAGACCCAGGAGCCGAAGCGCGCCGGCTCCCGAATGGACCCCAGCGATCGGAGAGCGCGCAGCAGGGTCTCCTGGGCCAGATCCTCGGCCGCCGCAGCGTTGCCGACCCGCCCGTGGCAAACCGCCAGCACGCGCGCACTCCATCGATGCACCAACAGCGCGTACGCACCGGTACGCCCAGACAGTGCCTCACGAACCAGATCGGCGTCCGACTTCCCATCCTCCACAGGGCTGCTCCGAGACCACTTCGGACGGTTCCATCTATTCAGTAGATTCGCGACACGGATCCAATACTGACCACGTCAGAAAAACCGCAGGGTGCTATCAAGTCGCCAGCAGATCCGGTTTGGCGACTCAGAGTTTCCGGCTTCTCCAATCGACGCATACGGACTGGTTCGTCTGGCGTCGGGCGTCCGCGCGAACTGAAGTTCGCGGCTCTTTACGATCGTGTGACTTTGAGGCACTACGCTGGCGGATCGGCCTCATACGCGTTTCGCTCGCACGATCCGGGGGCCGTTCCGGCCGCCACAAGCGGCTGGCACCGCGGTCTCCAGGACTTGGCTAGAGTTCGGCGAGCAACTTCTCGATCGCCGCCCTGATGTTCGCATAGTCCTGGTTGAGTCTACGCTTGGCGGGATCATCCGTGGGGCCAAACGCGGGTCCGGGGTGCACGTAGCGGATGACACCCCGGTCATCAAGCAGGAAAGAGACGCTGGTGCTCCTACCCCTCTTGGCGGCGAGGAATTCGCCCCGTAGCGTGTTCCATTGCATATCGGTCGCCACCCACCCCTGGTGGCCGATCGCCTTGGCTGAGCGTAGGACTTCATTCGCCGGCACGTCGCGCGGCGGCTTGGGATGATACACCGCCACCGTCTGCAGACCTCTCTTGGCAAACTCTTCCCGCAACCGGTCCATGGCGGGCAAAGACGTAGCGCAGAAGGAGCACGTGTCCGTCCACCAGCGAACCAGCGTGACCTTGCCCTTCAGTTGGACTGGCTGGTTATGCGGCGTATTCAGCCAGACGAGTTCGTCCCATGCGAGATGCTTGCCCAGCATGTCGGCCGCTTCTGATGGCATGGGCACGCCGCCCGCCAGGCTGGGCACGGGACGTTCGGAGGGATTCTCCGTACGTGGATTCGCGAGTTGCTCGCACGATAGGACGAACACCGCCGCCGATATCACGACTCCTGCCACCACGTATTGCATTGGTACGACACACTTTCGGTGGGACGCCGAGCCCAGTGAAACGTGCGGCATTGTATGACCTTGATCGCGGCTTTTCTGTCACGCGGTCGTAACGAACAGCGTATTTCTTTCCACGCTGCTCGAAAGGGCTATTAACCTGCGCCTCCTGCTCTACTACCTCGTAGGTTCAAACTGCGGTCCTATGAAAGGAATACTCATGACACGTTCTATTTTGCTGTTCGCGCTGGCGGCTGTTTCGTTATCACCTACCACTGCGGCCTCGACTTCGCCACCCAAACCGCCCGAGAGCCGGGCCATCGATCTGGCCATCTGCCTGGACATTTCCGGCAGCATGTCCAACCTGGTCGACTCCGTGCGAGGACGCATCTGGGACATCGTCTCCGATCTTTCGCGTGCCACGCCGACGCCCAGGCTGCGTGTGGCCCTGATCACGTTTGGAGGTAACCACCCGGCCGACGATGGCTACATCGTGCGGCACACGGACTTCACACGCGACCTGGATACGGCCTACGGCAAACTCATGGCACTGAACACGGATGGCGGCGATGAGTATGTAGGCTGGGCCATCGAACGCGCCGTGGAGTCGCTGGATTGGTCAGTCTCTCCCGACGCCCTGCGCCTCATATTTGTGGCGGGCAACGAATCCGCCGACCAGCTCGCCGCGGTTCATGACTTCCGCGCGGCCGCCCGCGCCGCAACGGACCGGGATATCATCATCAACAGCGTTTACGCCGGCAATCGTGAACAGGGCGTCGCGGAGAAATGGGACCGCGTGGCTCAGTTGGGCAACGGCACCTATGCCGCGATCGACGTGGTCTCCGGCACCATTCAGATCGAAACTCCGTACGATGTAGAGCTTGCCGAGCTTAACCGCGAACTCAATGGAACCTACATCCCCTATGGCAAGCACGGCGCGGCGGGGCTCGCCAATCAGATCGCGCAGGACGAGAATGCCGGCAAAATGGGCGCCCAGTCGTGCAGCAGTCGGGTGGCCGCCAAGGGCTGCGCCCTGTACAACGCGGCCACTTGGGATCTCGTCGATGCGGTTCGCCAGCCGGACTTTCGGCTTGAGTCCGTTGAGCCGCAGGAACTCCCCACCTTCATGAAGTCGATGACAACGGCTCAGCGAAAGACGTACATCGCCGGCATGCAGGATATCCGAGATACGATCACTGCGGAGATTTCCGAGTCGGATCGAAAACGCCGCGCCTTCATTCGGGCCAGGCAGGCCAAAGACCGTGCCTCGCGACCGAGCTTTGACGATGCCTTGCTCAGCAGCCTTCGGGCGCAGGCGGTGGCCAAGGGCTTCACGTATCCGGCGCCGGAGCCGGTTAGCAAGGTGGAAGCGGTGGCGGAGTTCGAGGGACCACTCCTTCCCCGCCGTGAACTGAAGGCGCCGGTGCAGGCCAGCGTGGATGCCCTCTTGGCTGCCGTTCCGGTTCTGGAGTACGGCGTGGACGGCTACCGCTCGCGCCGCCTCGCCTTGGCCGAGCGCTTTGCGGAGGCCGTCGGCGGGCCCGTCCAGATCTACGTGGGCGATCAGACCTTTGCGTCTGTGGACCTGGCGAGCGATGCACTCGTCGATCTTCTTCGAAGGCAGGTCGGCGAGTTGCAGACCATTCGCGTTGTCCACGCCGCTCCCGCACCGTTCGCATACACCGCATCATCCGGTGCGGCGGGCCGGGCGAAGGGCGATGCAACGTGCTACCGTGTCGGCGGTATAGACTTCGCTGATATGGCCATCGCCGAGCGTGTCCTGAAGGACATTCGTGACGCCCTTAAGCCGTATAACCAGAGGCACGTCGTCAGCAATCAACCTGATGGACCCGCGAAACTGGTTTCCGCGAAGCAACCCGACGCCGCGGCGTCGCAGCGCGCGGCCGAACTATACCGTGAGCAAATCAGGATCATTGCCGAGACCGCTGGATGGGCCTACATGACGCTGGTCGACGGGTGCTGACTCACGCAGCGAACAGTCCAATCCCCACCGGAGCTTGGCGTTGACTCGGGTGCGGCCGGCCGAAGTTGCCCGGCTCCGCTGAAGGCGCGTCAGAATAGTGGGCAGCCACGACACCTCGGCTGGCAGGACACCGCGTCGGGATCGTGCACCGCTCAGTAACAGCTCACCGACGCGTGTCGCAAGTCTTTATCCGAACCGCGCCCCTCTCCGCGATGACACGAGTCGGTGTCCAGCGTCATTCGCGCCTCACGCAGTCTCGCACACTTCTGGGCGTTCTGAAGCACTTCGTGTTAGTCATGCCGCCTTCCGCAAACAACATTCAGGCAGCGGCCGCCAACCGCGGGTGAGCACAGAACCTGCCCTTGGCCTGACTGCCCTGCCGTGCAGCGGGCAGGGCAGAGGTTGTCGCGGCACGCGCGAGAAGCGAGCCCGGCGAGCCGACACCGCGGTAATCGCGAGCCGGCGACTCGATCCGCCGGAATACCAGCACGATCACGCAATCTGACAGATCACTCATGGGCGTCCCGCAATAAGGAGTTCGATGTTATACTGCGATGCGCAGCGTTGGCGCGAACCGTGACCAGGGCCGGAACGTCGCGGGGTAGGTGGTACTCGTTGCGGTAACGGGCGCGTACCGCCGCGATGCTGCCTCTTGGTCGGCAGACTGGAAAGATCGGCGATCATGAACGGTACTGGTCCCGACCCCTCGGTACGTACAATCTGGCATATCGGCTACTTCGTAGTCGGCGTGGTCTTCGCGCACGTGATCGGCTTCGCAGGTGCCGTCCTATTGCAGCGCGCTGGCATTCCATCCCGCGCCAGTTTCGTGGCACTGACAGCCACTGCGGTGCTGATCGTGTCGCGCGTTGCGACGCGTCGACTCGAAGGAGTATCACCGAGAGCTCTGGGCCTGGGCTGGGACCGGCCCTGGCTCTCTCACCTCATCGCCGGATCGCTCGCGGGCGTTGGGCTTGTTGCCGGTGTCTCGTCCTCGTTGACGGCCCTCGACCTCGCCGAGACCACGCTGAATCTCGGAACGAGCCATCAGGTGCCGCGCCTGGTCCTCGGCTTCATCTTCTGCGCCGGCATCGCCGTTTACGAGGGACTGTTATTCCGCGGATTCGCATTTCAGTTGCTCGCCCGGCACAGTGTCACACTCGCCATTGTTTTGAGCGGAATTGCATTTGTCGCCATGCACCTGCCCCAGCCTGGCGGCAGCCATCCTCTGGCGCTGCTCAACGGCTTCGTCGCGCACATGTTCTTTGCCGCGTGCTACCTGCGCACACGAAGCCTGTGGTTCCCCATTGCCTTGCACACGGTATGGAACTATGCGGAGGGATTCCTGCTAGGTATGCCACTCCGGGGCCGGAACTTGACCGCGGCCCTGGCGAAGACCGAGTTGACGGAGTCTGTCTGGAGCGGGTACGCATTCGGCGCGAACGGCGGGCTGATCGTCACCATCGTGCTGATTGTAGCGGGTACCGTAGTCGTGCGTCTCCTGCCACGGAAGCGCCCCCCCGACGACCTTGCGGCCCGGCTGGCGTCTCCGATAGACCAGCGGTCGGTGGTCGCCTCGTATGAAACGGTGGAGCGTAAGCCACGGGCCAAGCGGATTCTCGCGATTGACGTGCTTCGCGGCACCGCCCTGCTCGGCATTCTGCCGATGAATATGCAGATTTTCACGACCGTAGGCGGGGGCTTCTTCTACCCCTACGCCACTGAGTACACCGACACGGCTAACCTCTCCGTGTGGGTGGCGTTGCGCGTCCTGATCGGCAACAAGGACCTCAGTCTGTTCAGCCTGCTCTTCGGCGCCGGACTGATTCTCAGCGCCGGCGCCCGGCGGGATGGCGCTGAGTCACCAATCAAAACCCACTTTCGCCGTATGGCCGTTCTCTGGGC
>JANQGB010001159.1 GCA_028277545.1 Phycisphaerae bacterium
GAACGGCTGCGGAGTGCCCGCACCGACTGGCAAGTCCGCGGCGCTGCCACGGGAGGCGCTGGCCGGACACAGAACCAGTCTTGCCGACGCCGCCGAGCCTCTGGCGTATGAGAGCCGGACGGACTCGGAATCAGGCCGGCAATTCGTGGCACGGGTGGCCGGGGAGCTGCCGAGCGCCGAAGCGGTTCACCAGTTTGACCTCGGGCCGGTGTGGATTGGCGATCGGGTCCAGGTTAGCGCCACCTCTCTGTCGGACCTCGACCTGGCTCTCGGACTTGTTGACGCCGACGGTGATCTGGTCCTGCTCAACGAACGGCATCAGCGGCATCCCGAAGCGCTCGGCGCCGAGCTGGACTTAGCAATGCGCCACGACAGTGCGCCGTGCCTGCTGGTGATCGCCGCCAGCGCCGGCTGCAACGTCGGCGGCTCCTACGAAGCAGACATCACCATCACGCCAGCGGCACGACCGGTAGCGCTTCGTCCGCAGGTCGTCTATCTGGACTTCGATGGCGACCCGGCAGTCCAAGTCGGACAGCGCCCGGCCATCGAACTCCTTCCCTTCGAGTCACACGCCATCGTTCCACACCTGGGAGATACGGAGGAGTTCATCACGACCCTGGTGGACATGGTGCGCGTTGACTTCCAGAACTTTGACGTGAGCGTGGTGTCATCTCGCCATAATCTGCCGCCCGATGGTGAATACACGACCATGTACTTCGGTGGCTGGGACGAGCAGTTGTTGGGCGTGGCGGACAACGTCGATGAGTACAATCAGTGGGGCAGTCAGGCGGCCATCGTGTTCGTGGACGGCTACATAACGTTTCTCGACGCCGACCCATCGCCGCGTCAACTGGCCCAGGCCATGGCCAACACCGCCAGCCACGAGATCGGTCATCTGCTGGGTCTCAACCACACCAGGAACCCGCACGACCTGATGAGCATCGGTCTGACCAAGCAGGACCTGCTACGAGATCAGTCCTTCCTGCGCTCACCGTTGGACGAGAGCGTGTTTCGCCTGGGCATGCAGAACGGGCCCAAGCTGCTCCGGGAAATAACCGGCACCCGATAGGGCCGCTTCCGATCGTGATCCAGCCCTGACCATAGCTACGGAACCGGCCCGTGTGACTATGGTGGCACCGGCACCACGAAGCTGAGGTGGTGCGCGGCGTGGCGCAGGTGAAACTGCCGCCACTGTTTCGGCGTCATTCGCCCGAAGATGGGGTGGTCGATCGTCATCGGCTCCAGCGCCACTAGTCGCATCGCCGCCTTCAGGCGACCCACCGCCTCCTCCGGCTCAGCCGCGGGGCGCGGCGACAGGTTGCCCGCCCCTGCGGGCAGAAAGCCGAACCACAGCAGTGCCCGCATGGCTACGCGCCCCACCGTGGCCTGAAAGAGCCGCCCTGTTCTGATCTCCGATCCGCCGGAGCCGACCGAGTACTCCTGCGTGTCGGCCAAATGATTGCATATTTGAGCCAATGACCAGTTGCCCAACGCTTGATGTGCCGGCACCAGACACTCTACCTCCGTGACGATCTCCTCGTAGCTATGGAATCTGATCTTCCGGCGCCCGGGGGTCTTGCGAAAGAACACTGATGGGCCTCCGCTCGAGCCAGCACCCTGGATTATAGGGATGGGCCGGACCAGAGTCGATACCGCGCGGCCAACGACGTGATGCAGGCTGCCGGCTCAATCCAGGTTCTGGAGGGCCAGAACGCACTCAATCAGCAGTGACGAGGCCCATCCGAGCGGGGCGGCCCAGTACGCGAAATCCATGTTGGGGATCAACTCGGGCAGTTGCCC
>JANQGB010001300.1 GCA_028277545.1 Phycisphaerae bacterium
CCACCTCCGGAAGGGAACATTAATTTCACGTAGAGCAGGTTCGCCAGCAAACTCCGGCGCATCACGCGGCGAACGAAACTTCCCGGGCGGTCGTATCCCCAGAAATCCTGTATCGAGGTGAAGGCCATGGTGCGGAAGCCCGAGAAGTTGGCAATGTCGTTCTCGTGATGCAGATAGACCACGTAGTCCACATCTTCGAACTCTCCGACCCGCTGCTCGACGACTGCGGCCGCCTGGAGGATGTTGTATCCGGGCACGCCGAAATTGAGCGAGTCGACTTGTCGCCCCCCCTGCTCCGCCAACGTCTGCAGCCTGGCGGCTGCGGTGTCCTGGTCGGCTACGGCGGCGCCGTAACAGACCGAGTCGCCTACCCACGCTACGCGAGTGGCACCGTCCTTCTTGGTCACGGCGTGATCGACCAGACTGCGCATACCCTGGCTGTTCACGGTCACGCTTCTGCCGTCGAAGGTGCGGGCGAAGCCCGGCGTCAACCTGTAAAACAGCAACGGATCCGAAGTCAGTTCCAGCCGTCCCATGGGATCGGCACTGAAGGCCGCACGGCAGAACAACTCCGCCGCGATCAAAGTCAACAGCCCCGTACCCAACAGGGTGACGGCGATGAACCAGCGGCGCCGCCGGGTTGATGTAGCGGCCCCACCGGGATCCACGCCGGTGACTACTCCCTTTGCGGTGGGCACGTTCAGCTCGACTGCAGCGTCCATGGCTCATTCCTTCGGTGCGGGGCCTGGGCCGAGCCGGCGACGGGTAACCGGCAAGCGCACACCTGCCCCGTGTTCCCATAAAATCGGCCAAAATCCGAGGGCAATCCTGTACTACCTGCCGCGAAAGCCGCATGCAGCCGAGGAGTTGGGCCCTATCAGCAGTAATAATGGGAAGTGTGGAGACTAATTCGGAGAAACCGCAGCCGCAGGAGCCTGGAGCCGCGCTACTCCACGATGGTAATCTTCGAGCTGCCCTGTTCGGCCTGGCGGTCGACGATGATGACCTTCATCCTTGAGAGGATGTCCTCCATCGCCTCCACGTACAGGCGAGTGCGCGTGATATCGGCGGCCTGGCGATACTCAGCCAACACGCTACGGAACCTCTCCGCCTCGCCTTCGGCCCGCTTGACGCGGTCGGCGTACGCCCCCTCGGCCTTGCTTACGATCTGCTGGGCATCGCCCCGGGCCTGAGGCACGATCTTGCCTTCATATTCACGTGCCTCGTCGGCCATCCGCTCGGCGTCTTTCTTGGCGTCGGTAACGTCCTTGAAGGCGTCCAGCACCGGTACGGGCGGTGAGACTACCTGAAGATTGGCGCCCAGCAACACGACGCCCGCCCCGTAGTCATCCAGCCAGCGCTGGGCGGTACGGACCGCATCGATCTGAATCTCGTCCTTGGCCGTGGTCAGCACGTCGTCGACCGCCTGCGATCCCACCCGCCGGTTCAGAGCCACCTCTACCGCCCGCTCCACAAGCCAACGCGGCTCCTCCGTGGCAAAGAGATAGCGTTCGACGTCCCGGATCTTGTACTGCACTACCATCATGATCTTGAGGATGTTCTCGTCGCCGGTAAGGGCGTCGGAGCGCCGCGGCTCGGAGAAGAGCTTACCGCGGTGCTTGAAACCGACCTCGATGCGTTTGACCTCGGTTGTCTCCGGGGCGTACACCTTGTCGATGGGCCAGGGAAGGGCATAGTGCATGCCTGGCCTGGCTTTCTTGGCGTGCAGGTGCCCGAAGCGCGTGACGACCGCCCGCTGATTGGGCGCCACCGTGTAAATCCCGCTCGCCAGCCAGCACAACAGCACCAGCAGAAGAATCAGCGCCGGCGCACGACGACCGCGAACCCAGAGCGGCACTCTTGAGGTCGTGTCGACACTACTCGGCGCCATCGCTGCGCTCCGTCACTTGCTGCTCAGCCGTGTATCCCGGCTGCGGCACCGGCTCCCGAATGGCCTCGATCGAGTTGAGCAGTCGGAGGTACGGCGAGTCCCCTGGTAGGATAATCGTGGTCTCGCGGGTCAGGGCGTTCTGGTAGGACTCCAGCGTGCGCAGGAACTCGTAGAAATCCGGATCCTGCCCGAAAGCCTCGGCGTAGGTGCGGGTAGCCTCGGCTTCGGCTCGACCGGTGATCTCCTCGGCCTGTCGGGCCGCCTCGGCCAGCAACTCGGTGCGCTTGCGGTCTGCTTCGGCCCTGATCTTGGCCGCCTGTTCCGAGCCTTCGCTTCGATACCGCGTCGCGATCCGCTTGCGCTCGGCCCGCATGCGCTCGAAGACGCTGGCCCGGTTCTGCTCCGGGAAGTTGATTCGCTTGATCCGAAAGTCAACGATCTCGATGCCGTACTCCCGCAGGGCGACTGCCTGACAGGTGGCGCAGATGCTCCGGGCGATCTCGTCGAGCTGCAGATCATCGGGATCGATCGACAGCAGGGCGGACAGGTTGTGCCGCCCCAGCACGTTTCCCAACTCCGCCGAGACTATATCGCCCAGGGCAGCTTCGGCGTCACGGCGCGTGCCTACCGTCTCCAGGAACTGCCGCGGTGCCTGGATCTTCCAGCAGGTGAAGTTGGACACCTCGATGTTCTTCTTGTCCAGCGTAAGATACTCCCGCGGGGGTTCGCCAGGCGCCGGCTCATCCAACACCAATAGGCGCTTGTCGAAGAATACGACGCTCTCTATCGGCGCTGGCCATTTCCAGTTCAGGCCGGGCTCTTCGATCACGTGCTGCGGATCGCCGAACAGGGTCACGATCGCGTACTGCGTCTCGTGCACCGCAAAGAACATGGACCAGGCGATCAGCGCAACCACGATGACCGCCAAAACCAGGATTATGCTCCGCCTCATGCGGGTTACCTCCCCACTCTTCCTACGGAACCACCTCCAGCGGGATCGGGGGCACGATTGTAGGCGGCGCCGCCTGGCCGTTCGTCTGCCAGATCTCCAGTTCAGCGCCCCGACCCTCAGCCAGGTTGACGTACTTGGTCACCCGAGGAAGCCACGCATCCACCGACTCGAAATACAGCCGCAGCCGCGTGATCGCCGGGCCCACCCGGTAGGCCGCCAACCGGTCCGCAAACGCGTTGCTCTCTCCCGCGGCCAGGTCAACGAGCCGCGCCGCCTGCGCCCGGGCCGACGCCAACTGCCTGGCTACGTCACCACGAGCCTCGTGCACTATTCGCTCGTCGTACTCGTAGGCTATGTTCATCGCTCTCTGCTTGTCTTCAGCGGCACTGGCCACGTCGCGAAAGGCGGCGTGTACTTCGGGCGGAGCGTGAACGTCCTTCAAATGCACGCTCGCTATACGAACGCCTGCCCGCCAGGTCGTGAGCAAGGCCTGCAGCCTGTCCGCCACGCGCGTTTCGACGTCGTCTCGGTCGGTAGTCAACAGCGTATCGATGTTTCGCTGGCCGATCTCCTGCCGAATGGCGGACTCGGCAGCGTTGCGCACCAGCAGGTCCGGGGCAGCCACGCCATACACGTAGTCGAGCAGACCCGCCTCGGTGTCCGCTACCCGGTATTGCACTACCCACTTGACGGAGATGATGTCCTCGTTGCCGGTGAGCATCCACGACTCGCCGATGTAGCGGTCGGCGGCAACCGCCATTTCGGCGATCGAGTCGAAGCGGTCTTCCTTGCGGAAACCTAACTCGATTCGCCGCACACGCTCCACAGGAATACAGTCCGCACGCCCAACGGGGTAAGGCCAGCGATAGTGCAGCCCCGGCTCCAGATCTGATTCGGTGATGCGGCCGAACGTGGTGACTACGGCTCTCTCTCCGGCGCTCACCGTGAACAACCCGCTGCCGAGATACGCGACGATGGCCAGCACAGCCAGGACGGCCTTGACCGTCCCGGGTGACATCGACAGGCCGGTGAAGCGATTCAGTCGGTCCACCGCCTGGCTGAACACTCGCACCCGGCGCAGGCTCAGAATCGACAACACCGCCATTATCGCGGCACCACCGGTCTTGACCGCGCCCAGTGACGACTCTGCCACCGACGGAGCTGACCACATGGCCCCGACCGACGTGCCGGCCATCATGCTGTCCAGCCAGACCCCCATCAACAGGCTTACGGCCGCTATGCAAAGCAGATAGACGACCAACGACCCGCGGCCGAGGTACTTATTGAGCACGATCAAACTGGCCATGTTGGTCGCTGGGCCCGCCAACAGGAACACCAGGGCGGCTCCCGGGCTAATGCCACCGATCATCAGCCCCGCGGCGATGGGCGTGGAGGAAGTCGCGCACACGTACATGGGTATGCCGATCACCAGCATGGCCAGCATCGTAAGCCACGAATTGCCGGCCAGGCGCTCGATACCCATCGAGGGCAACAACGCCGTGATCGCCCCGCCCAACACTATCCCCATCAGCAGCGAGACAATAATGTCGTCGAAGAACTTGACGAACCCATAGTGGGCGGCGTTCCACAGCGCGCCCTTCCGCGGAACGTATTCCTCGCCCTCATCGCGGCAGGTGTCTCCGCAGGACTCGTCATCGTCCGCCGGCGCGTCCGCAACGCTCGCTCCCAGGCGGTCGGTAAGGTTGATCAGGCTCCCGGTCACCAACGCGGTAGCGATGGCCGCCAGCGGTCGAAAGACCGCCATCACCGGCCCCAGCAAGCCGTAGGTCAGCAGGATCGAGACTATGTCCGTCTCGGGCACGGAAATCAGGAACGAAGCCGTCGCCCCCTTACTGGCCCCCTTGCGATACAAGGTCAACCCGGCAGGCAGCACGCTACACGAGCAGAGCGGCAGGGGCGCACCTAGCAAGGCAGCCAGAACGACCGACTTACTCCCCCTGCCGGCCAGCAGGCGACTCAGCCACTGGTACCTGCTCAGCACCACGTGCAGCACACCAGCCAGGGCAAACCCCAGCAGTAGGTACACCGCTGACTCGTTCAGGACCCGGCCGGTTTCAACTACGACGGACCACATAGGCGTGTCCTACGGACTATCGAAGGCAGGCGGGTTCGGCGCGGCGCAGAGCGCGCGCCACACCGTCTGAAACAGCGATTAGAGGTACGGCGCAGACAGTATGGTTCGCACGCGCGGCAGTGTCAACCGAGGCAGGCAGCCGCGCAGCCGACGTGAGGGCGGGCGCTAAACCAGCCGGCCTTGCAGCTTCAGTAAGAGGCCCAGCCACGCAAAGAAGCCCGACTACCCCACCTCGCCGAAATAGTACCAAGTCCGCCCGGGTACTACCTTTGGTTTCAGCGACTCTGCGGTCACGTCGGGGCGGGCTCGGACGCCGACTTGACGGACTTGGCCCGCTTCGGTACCGGTTTCACTGGATGAACCGCAGACCGCAAGGTTGCCCGGGAGTACGGCTCGTGGTGCGCCCCCCGACGACGAGGCAGCCCCACGTTAGCGGGTGTGCCTCATGAGCACTACTGGCCCATCAAACTCGAAGGCAGCCCCCGCCGCGAGCGGCGTCACTGACGCCACGAGTCCGCAGGGGCAGCGCGGCGTGCGACTTGGTGTGCTCTGCGGTCTCGGCGCGTTTGCATGGTGGGGCCTGGTGCCGATCTACTTCAAGTCCGTATCCGCCGTACAGCCCATGGAAGTTCTCGCCCACCGGGTGATATGGTCGGTAGTTCTGCTAGTCATACTCATGCTGGCTCAGCAGCAATGGCGGTCCGCGATCGCGCTGCTCCGGAGTCGGCGGACCCTGTTGACGCTGGTCGTCACCACGGCGCTGATCGCCACCAACTGGTTCATTTTCATCTGGGCGGTGGCCAACGAGTACATTCTCCAAGCCAGCCTGGGCTACTTCATCAACCCACTGGTCAACGTTGCCCTTGGCTTCGCCTTTCTAGGCGAGCGACTGACCCGCTGGCAAACCGCCAGCGTGGCGCTGGCGGCCTCCGGCGTCGGCTACCTGACCGTTGCCTACGGGTCCTTTCCTTGGATTGCTCTTGTGCT
>JANQGB010001386.1 GCA_028277545.1 Phycisphaerae bacterium
CAACGGCTACTGCAACTGGGGCCTGTTCTGCAGCCGCGCTCTGCCCTGGCTTGCGCGTCGAAACTTGGCACGTCCCGCAGGCGCCGTCCGTTTTTGCATCAGACCACGGCGCAGCGAGGACAGAACCGACGATGATGACGAGCTTGCGGACGTCCGAGGCGGAAGACCGAAGGTTACGATAGGCTCACAAAGAGCCGGGCTATCGACGGGCTGACGAATAATTCGGAGTGGATTGAGATCAACGAAATGTCAGATGTGGCAGACATTATAATAGTCAGCGATCTACACTTGTCCGCGGCGCAAGAATGCGGCCTGTTCCAGGCAGACGGGAAAGCCGGGCTGGCCATGAGTCCGAGGCGTGCGATTGAGCTCTGCCAGACCATGTATCAGATGACCTTCATCTTGCCGAACGACCCGCACCAGCGGCGGACCCTGCTCAAAATGGATTCCGAACAGCAGGCCCTCTATGACCTCCTCCACTGATTGGGTGTCCCAATGTTGAAGTCAGGACTGCCGTGCTGGCCGGTCCAGCCGCAGAGCAGGTCCCAGGTGCCCAGGCGCAGATGTTCGGGGATCAACAGCCAAAGCCCCATCAGGTTACCGGAGACCTTGTCGGCCAGAAGCTGTCGTACACCACGTTCCAGGCTGGTGGGGTCACACGGTTCTATGCGCTGGCGTTCCTTGGTGGGCTGCGTCTCGACGGCCAGCTCATCCTGGGGACAAAAGCGGTAGAGTTTTTTTTTGAAGCCCGAAGTCTTCAATCACCCGCTGAACGCTACGGATGCTGATGGTCCACCCGCTTTGACAGAGTTTCTGGGCAATCACCTCGGCGGAGGCCTTCGGATCAAGGAAGCGGTAGCGGATGACCTGGCGCACGACTTCTGATGTTCGCCGGTAGTTGGTTCTCGGGCCGCGTTTCTTGCTCTGCAGTGCCGCAGCCCCCGACTCTGCGTAGGCCGTCCGGATCTGGAAATAGCGTTGCCTGCTGAAGCCGTACTTCTTGGCGGCCTTGCTGGGTCCCAGGCCCTCACATTCGCCCTCGATGAGCATCAACAGCTTACGCGTGACTTCATCGTCCTGTGGCACCGACAGACGGCCGCTCGCTCCGACCAATGCGTGAGTTCTGGGATCAAACTCTGCCATGACTGTTTCCTCCATGAAGGTCACGGGAGTGGGTCCGCGTTCTGGCGTGCCCATAAGTGTACTCATAGCAGAGAAGGCGGCGTCCGTCTAATTAAATATGTCGGTTCCGGTTTTGCGCACGATCTGCGCCGACTGTTTCACGTGATCTATCAGCTCGCCAGGGCCGCCTAGGATGCCATATTTACTTAGACTTGCCTCTAGGGGTGCAGTCGGATAGCACGCCAGCAGCCGGGAGCCTTCACCCAGCTAGGCAAATGAACTACCCTCTGTAAATCGCTGCTGGAAGTACTCTTCGCCGACCTGGCGGTACTCTGCGGAATCAAGCAGAAGGTTGTCGCCGTCGGCGAGTCATCGCTTAGCAGGCTCAAGACTCGACCCAACTACGCGATCAGGGTTCGAAGCGTGCTGGTTGGCTTCGTGGAAGTCAAGGCGCCGGGCAAAGGCGCCGATCCCCGCCGCTATAAACGGCACGATAAGGAGCAGTGGGAATAGCTGCGATCACTGCCAAACTTGCTGTATACCGACGGTAATTCGTTCAGTCTTTGGCAGAACGGCGAACTGGTCGATTCGATCATCGAGCTGCAAGGCGATATTGTAGCTTCGGGTGCGAAGCTTGCCGCGCCACCGGCGGTGCTCCGCCTCTTTGACAGCTTCTTTCGTTGGGAACCAATCCAGCCGAAATCCGCGCCGGAGCTGGCCAAAGTCGCCGCGCGGTTATGCCGCCTGCTGCGCGATGAAGTTGCCTAGCAGTTGGCCGAGAAAAGCCCGGCCCTCACGGCGCTCGCTGGCGACTGGCGCGAGCTTCTGTTTCCCGAAGCGAGCGACAGGCAATTCGCCGACGGTCATGCGCAAGCCGTCACCTTTGGCCTGCTCATGGCCCGATCGAGCATTATACGGCTGGCCGATGGATTGGATCGGGTCGGTAAGCAACTCGGGCAGACCAATTCACTCATCGGCGCGGCCCTGCGTCTCCTGACCGACGAAGTCGGGAACAAAGCCACGCTGAAAACGTCGCTCGGCGCGCTGGTTCGCGTACTTGACGGCGTGGATTGGCAGACCGTCACCAAGGGGAAGGCCGACGCGTGGCTCTACTTCTACGAGGACATTCTCGCGGTCTACGACAACAAGCTGCGCAAGTTCACCGGCTCCTTTTACACGCCGCCTGAAGTCGTCAGGCCGATGATCCGTCTGGTGGATGATGTGCTGCGCGCGCACTTCGATCGCAGCGCGGGGCTCGCCGCGCCGGACCTGACGCTGGCCGATCCGGCGGTCGGCACGGGCACGTTTGTCCTGGGCGTGTTGCGCCGCATCGCCGCCGAAGTGGAGAGCGACCAGGGCGCAGGCGCGGTTCCGCAGGCCAACGAGGTCAAACGCACGGAGCGAATCACGGTCGTGATCGGCAACCCGCCCTACAAGGAAAAGGCAAAGTGCCGCGGCGGCTGGATCGAAGAGGGAACCGACGAGGCCGCGCGCGTCGCGTTGCTAGGACGCTGGATTCCGCCAAAGGATTGGGGCGTCGGCGCGCACGCCAAGCACCTCCGCAACCTGTACGTCTATTCCTGGCGCTGGGCCACCTGGAAGGTGTTCGACCACGACCCTCAGAATGACACCGGCATTGTCTGCTTCATCACCGTCGCCGGTTTCCTCAATGGACCCGGCTTTCAAAAGATGCGCGACTATCTGCGCCGCACGTGCGATCGCATCTGGGTGATTGACTGCACGCCCGAAGGCCATCAACCCGACGTGCCGACACGCATCTTTCAGGCCGTGCAGCAGCCGGTCTGCATTGTGCTGGCGGCACGGTCGAAACAGAAGGCGGCTGACGAGCCGGCCACTGTCAAATATACGGTGCTTCCCGCCGGCAAGCGTGAGGAGAAGTTCGCCGCCCTGGCCAAAATCAAGCTGAGATCTAAGGTCTGGCAGGAATGCCCGACCGACTGGCGCGGTCCGTTCCTACCGGCGGCGACCGGCGATTGGGCCAGCTACCCCGCGATTGATGAGTTGTTTGCTTACAGCGGCTCGGGCGTGATGCCGGGGCGCACGTGGATCAATGCACCAGACGCGAAATCGCTTTGCGACCGCTGGCGAAGGTTGACGCGGGCGAAGCAGAAACAAAAGGAGAGCTTGTTTCATCCACACCTCCGCGGTGGAGAACCGGGCGACAAACATGTGAATAACGTGGTTAAATCGCTACCCGGCTATGCTGACAACCCTAAGCCCGTCGCTGATGAGAAGGGGGAGTGATTGGCGCCCGTGCGCTACGGCTATCGGTCGTTTGATCGTCAGTGGATCATCCCCGACAGCCGCGTGATCAATCAGCCCGACCCGCAGTTGTGGCGTTCCCACGGTTCGCAGCAAGTGTATCTGACCACTCCAAGTGATCGCTCACCTACAAAAGGTCCAGCGCTCTCGTTCACCACAATCATCCCCGATTTGCATCATTACAACGGCCGTGGTGGCCGAGCCTGTCCGCTCTGGCGCGACGCAGCCGCGACGACTCCCAACTTGCCTCCGAAGCTCTTGGAGTTTCTGGCGAAGAAGTACAAGGTCGCCGTAACGGCCGAGGATTTCCTGGCATACATCGCCGCGGTTGCGGCCAATCCGGCGTACACTGCGCGATTTCAAGAGGATCTGGCCCAGCCGAGTTTGCGCATTCCAGTCACGGCCCGGCCGATGTTGTTCGCGCAGGCCGTCAAGTTGGGTCGGCGCGTGATCTGGCTGCACACGTTCGGCGAGCGCTTTGCCGATGCAGAGGCGAATCGTCCGGCAGGGCCGCCGCGGTTGCCGAAGGAGCGCGCCCCGCGCATCCCGAAGAAGGGTGCGATCCCGGACGACGCGGAGTCAATGCCCGATGAAATCACGTACGACGAAGCCAAGCGCCGCTTGCTGGTCGGAAAGGGCTTCATCAACAACGTGCCGCCCGCGGTGTGGCGTTACGACGTCTCCGGTAAGCAGGTGTTGACCCAGTGGTTCAGCTATCGTAAGAAGAACCGCGAACGGCCGATCATCGGCGACCGCCGGCCGCCGTCGAAGCTCGGTGAGATTCAGCCGGACCACTGGCCGGCCGAATACACGACCGAGCTGCTGAACGTGCTGCACGTCCTGGCGTTGCTGGTGGAGCTGGAACCGGCCCAGGCGAAACTTCTGGAGAAGATCTGTGCAGGACCCATACTTGAATTCCGTCATTGAAGCCATCGCCAGTGATGCGGTCGATGGGGACGGCCCGCGCTTGATAACCGTCGATGAGCTGCGGGCGGCCGGGGCCCTGGATGTACCGGCGTCATGGCGGAAGTCACTCGATGCGGGCGGCGACCTCTCTGCGGGAAGCCAAGGCCTATTGCCTCTGTTCGCCACTTCGTCGGCCGCAGTAACGAACACTCAAGGTCGCCCGGCTTAAGCAATTCAGGCAAATCGTAAGGCCTTGTCACGCCACCAGTAACGCATCGCTGACCCGCTGCGGCAGACCGGTCACCCCCTCGGCAAAGAGCTCTGACCGTGTCCAGTCGCCCCGATCCGACTGAACGGCCTCGCAAGTCAAGAACTTGCGGGGCCTATTCTGTATAGAGCCTGCACGCCATTACTGCCTCACCGCCTGCGGCACGACTCCGGGCTCCGGTGTCCCGTGGAGTATCGCGGGGGACTGCTGCGGTCCTGCCCTGGCGGCCTACTTGCGGACAGCGGACCGGACGCCGATCATTCCGCCGGTGAACGTCGTCGGAGTGCTGGAGTGAAACAGCCCGCAGAATTAGGGATCGACCTATGGATATACTTCGCGCCATCGGAAACACATCGATAGTCCAGCTTCGCAAGGTGGTTCCGCCCGATTGCGCGGATGTCTTCGTGAAGCTCGAGTGGGAGAACCCGACCGGCAGTGTTAAGGACAGGATGGCGCAGGCAGTGATCTCGCGGGCGGAGCAGGACGGCAGATTGAAGCCAGGAGACGCCGTAGTCGAGTACACGGGCGGCAGCACGGGCGCCTCGCTCGCCTTGGTTTGCGCCGCCAGGGGGTACCGCATCCGCATCGTCAGCTCCGACGCCTTCAGCCGCGAAAAGCTGGACCACATGGCGGCCCTGGGAGCGGAGCTGACCATCGTCCCAAGCGAGGGGGGCCGCACAACCAGGAAACTAATCCAGGACATGATCGAAACCGCCCGCAAGCTGAGCGAAGAACCGCACACCTACTGGACCGACCAGCTCAATAACCACGACAGTATCACGGGCTACTACGCGCTGGGCGAGGAGATTTGGAACCAGACGAAGGGGGAGGTCGCCGCCTTCGTTCACTGCGTGGGTACGGCAGCCTCTTCGCGTGGGGTGGCGACCGTGCTGAAGCGTCACTCGCCGAGTATCAAGATCGTGATCGTCGAGCCGGCGGAGTCAGCGGTGTTGCTCGGTGGGCAGGCCGGGCCTCACAAGATCGAGGGAGTCGGGATTGGATACACGCCTCCGCTCTGGGAACCGGGCCTGGTGGACGACATCCTGGCGGTCAAGACAGACGACGCCAAGGCCATGGCCCGGCGCATCGCGCGAGAGGAGGGCCTCTTTGCAGGCACGTCGTCCGGCGCCAACGTGGTGGCCGCAATTCAAGTGGGCCGGCGGCTTGGCCCAGGCGCGAAAGTCGTGACGCTGATGGCTGACTCCGGCCTGAAGTACTTGAGCACCGACGTCTATAGGAGCGGGTGATACATGGTCCGCGGCGGTTCTGCACGTGCCAGGTATCATCGCACAGTGACTGGAGTTCGACTCGGCTCCTGAGTGCCGCTGTTGGCCACGTCGGTCATCCTGCCGCGGAGGCTTGCGCCGTCACGACGCCACTCGGACCTCATGATCACCTCATCTTGCTCCAAGGAACGTCGAAGATACCTCCGACCGGAACAGGAGCGCCGAGTTGCCGTGATCTCTCGCCCGGCGAACTGCCCCCTATTGTCACGCGAATCCTGCCCCGGTGCGTTGCCGGGTGGCCCTGGTCATCGATGAGCACCACGTCGTCGGAGGAGACAGGAAACGAGACCGTCTTGCCCTGGCCGGGGGCGAGTGTGACCCGACGGACACCACGTAAGGAGGTGACGGGAGCGGCGACCGAGGGGTTCACGGGCGAGATGTACAACTGCGCCACTTCATCGCCTGGCAATCGACCTGTGTTGGCGACACGGCATTGAACGATGAGTCTGTGGTCTGCGGTGGTAGATACCGACAGGTCGTGGTACTCAAACGTGGAATAGCCCAGGCCGAAGCCAAACGGATACAGCGGCGTCTGCTCGGCGAACCGGTATGTTCGCCCTTTCATGCTGTAGTCTTCGTAGGGAGGCAGATCACCAGTCGACCTCGGGAAGGTGATCGGCAGCCTGCCACTCGGATTGACATCTCCGAAGAGCACATCTGCCACGGCGGCCCCGCCCTGCTCTCCCGGATACCAGGCCAGAAGTACGGCATCCGCCAGTTCATGAACCTCAGGAACAGCCAGCGCCGCCCCGCCAACAAGGACCACGATAATGGGCGCGGCCGTTCTCGCTCGCAGCTCTGTGAAGGTGTCAACCTGGTGTTGCGGTAGTTCTATTCGCTCCCTGTCGCCGTCAACGGGTGAGGCAATGGCGTCCCCTTCTTCTCCCTCGAGAATGGAGCAGATGCCCATGACTACCACAACGGCGTCGTAGTCGCCGGCCTCCATAATGGCGGCGCTGTGTGAACTTCGATTCGGTGCGTCCCAAGTGAAGCCCTGGCGGTAGGCCACGGAACAGACCGGGTCCGCGGCCGCCACGATGCCCTCGAGGATGGTGACGAGCCCCGAGGCGACACCGTGGTAGTTGGCCAAGAGGGCTTCGGCGGAGGTCGCACCCGGGCCAAGGACGAACAGGGATCGCAGGCCGCGATCCAGTGGCAGAGTGCCCCCCGTGTTCTTCAGCAGCACAATGGACTTGGCGGCGGCCTGGCGGGCGAGAAGTTTATGCCCCGGACAGTTGATCGTGTCAGGCCCCAAGTGCTGAAATGGATCCGCTTCGGGCGGATCGAACATGCCCAGGAGTAGCCGGGTGCGGAGCAGGCGGCTGAGCGCACCGTCTATCTCTTCCTCGTCCACCATTCCTGCCTTGAGCGCCTCGTCGAGGTGGCTGTACACGCATCCACAGTTTAGGTCGACTCCGCTTCGCAGGGCCATGGCCGCGGCTTCGGTGGCATCGGCCGCGACCTTGTGCCCCTCGAAGAGATCCGCGACTGCGCCGCAATCGGAGACTACGTGTCCCTGAAAGCCCCACCGATCTCTAAGTATATCCCGCAGCCAACTCCCGCCGGTCAAGGGCTCACCGTTGGCGCGGTTGTAAGCTGACATCACTGCTTCAACGTCGGCTTCAACGAGATGCCGGAAAGCGGGCAGGTACGTCTCCCACAGATCCTTCGGACTCACCCGGGCATCGAAGTTGTGTCGCAATCTCTCCGGGCCGCTGTGGACCGCGAAGTGCTTGGCACATGCCGCGGCCTGCAGGTAGCGGGGATGGTTGCCCTGCAGTCCGCGGACAAAAGCGCTGCCCAAAAGCCCGGTAAGGTATGGGTCCTCACCGTAAGTCTCCTGCCCCCTGCCCCAGCGAGGGTCTCGAAAGATGTTGATATTCGGCGTCCAGAACGTGAGTCCGTGATACTGCCGCCTCCTGTTCTGCTTGGTGGCAAGATTGTACTTGGCCCGCGCTTCGTCGCTGATACAGCGGGCGACTCGGTAGATGAGGTCCTCGTCGAACGTGGCGGCGAGTCCGATGGCCTGCGGAAACACCGTCGCCCGACCGGCGCGGGCAACACCGTGCAGGCATTCGTTCCACCAGTTGTATTCCGGGATTCCCAGCCGCTCAACGGCGCAGGAGGAATGCCTCAGTTGCGATATCTTCTCCTCCGTAGTCATCTGGCCAAGCACGTCGGCCACACGCTCGGCCAGGGGGCGAGACGGGTCATGGAATACACTGCGGTGCAGAGGGTCTCTGGACTCCGACGCGTCTTCCCTTGGGAAACCGGGCATCTTCGTACCTCCTATTGCCACCGCGCGAAAGCTCGACCAGGCAAATATACTAACGCCAATGCTCGCCCGGGCGAGTCGGTCGTGACGAGCCGCGAACTTCAGTTCGCGCGGGGGCTCGAACGTCAACGGCGCAGCCTGTACGCGTAGACTACCAACGCCGGAAAACCTGAAGCACTACACTAGAATACGCAGTCAGGGCATGCCACGGTCCTGGTCCCGAGGAAGGAGCGAAGAGTATGCAGCGGGTCGTGCTGTATATCGCGATGAGTCTGGACGGTTACATCGCCAGAACAAACGGGGACGTCGACTGGTTGGGCGGCGACGATCCCAGCGTGCCTGAGGACGAGCTGATGTCAGGCTGCGCGCGGTTCTACGAGACGGTCGACTCGCTCATAATGGGTCGCGCTACGTATGACCAGGTGCTGGGCTTTGGGAAATGGCCTTATGCGGGAAAGCCGTGTTACGTCCTGACGCACCGGTCCGCGGCACCCGATCCGAACGTGGAGCTTGTTGCCGGGGATGCGAAGGATGTCCTGGCGCGCGTCAGTCAAACATCCCCCGGGGTCATCTGGCTGGTGGGAGGGAGTGACGTTGCTCGCCGCTTCGCTGTGGCCGGTTTGATTGACGAGTACCGGGTCACGATCATACCAACGGTGCTCGGCAGCGGGATCAGCCTGTTCCCGGAGGGCTTTCCCGAAACACGACTTCGTCTGTCAGGAACCGAGACCCTGGCAGGCACCGTCGAACTGCAATACGTTCAACGCTAAGCATGCGGTCCATCCGTGGCGCTGTCGTTCTCCCCTGCCTGCGGACAGTGGCGGGACCAGGCAGCGCGCCGCCAGGCAACCGGACTGGACCCGAGCCGGGCCCCAAAAAGAGTCAGCGTCAGATCGGACTGCTACCGCGATGCGTTGCAGATGCGGCGCATATGCCGCCACGAGTTTTGAACAGAGTGCGAGCCGTCCGACCCTGGCCGCGGTAGCCGCAGTTAGACAGTAGACAAAAGCTCCGAGACGTGCAGCTTGAGGGCCTTGGCAATCCGAACCAACGCGGAGATCGACGCCGCGTTCTTGCCCAACTCCACCTGAGACAACTGGCTGGTGGTCATCCCCGCCCGCTCCGCGGTCTGCCGAATCGTCATATCCCGTTGCAGTCGCTCCTGGCGAATACGCCGGCCGATCCGCTTGTTCAGCCTGGTATCTCTGCGGACTGCCTTCGGAGTTCTCTTGGCCATCGCAGCCGTCCCCATCTTCGTTAGCCAGGCTCACTGCGACCTGGTCCACAGTAGCCTACTGCTGAAGGGCGCATCTTGCCACTACTTTCAGACTTTAATCCGCCCGCGGATGCCGTTTATGCCGGCCGAGCCAGGAGCCCCGCACCGCGACGGGCCGGCTACGTGCGACGGGGCGGTCGACGGCCCGGCGCCAACGCCGAGATACGAGGCCTGGGCTGCGTGCCGCCCCTTCCGATTGGTCACCCTGCCGTCGCCTCGCGAAATCCAGTACGTCGACCCAGCCAGCTCCGGACGCACCGCAGCGCCGCGGGCGAACCTGTGAGGCGACGGCCCGCCAGGCGACTGTCTGGCCGGAGACG
>JANQGB010000040.1 GCA_028277545.1 Phycisphaerae bacterium
GCGTATCGGCGATTACGGCCCGAACAGCGGGCGCGGCCACGGTACCGCCGTAATACCCCTTGCGCGCGTTGGGCTTCTTGACCATCACCACGACGGCAACTTGCGGATCATGGGCCGGTGCTGCGCCAATGAAAGTGCCCACGTAGGCATCCGGTTCATAACCCCGCCGGTCCTTGTAGGGCATCTGGGCCGTGCCGGTCTTGCCCAGGACCTGGTAGGCTTGCAGGCGAGCCCGCTTCCCGGTTCCCTCGTTGACGACCCGGACCAGCACGTCCCGGGCAAACCGCCGGGCGGTCTGAGTGGGCAGCACGCGGCGGACCGGCTCCGGTCCGACGAATTCCTGCTGAACGCTTCCGTCCTCGGCCAGCAACGCCCGGATTAGGCGCGGGCGGAGCAGGACACCGTCGTTCAGGATGGCGGAGAACGCGGTCACCAACTGCAGCGGCGTGACCGCCACCTCGTGCCCCATCGGCACCGAAGTCGTCGAGTAGCTGTTCCACCGGGAGAGGGGCAGCACTAGGCCGGACGCCTCTCCCGGGAAGTCGACGCCGGTAGGTCGTCCGAACCCGAACCGCGTGATGATCTCATGCAGGGCGGGGTTGCCCATCCGCTCTCCGACGATGGCCATGCCGATGTTGCTGCTCTTGATGATGACCTCGTCGAAGGTCATGTCCCCGTGTGGGTGCGAGTCGTGCAGCCGCCGCCGCCCGGTTACATACAAGCCGTCGTGACAGTCAATCACCTCGTCCGGTTCGACGAAGCCGCCCGCCAGGGCTCCGCTGGCCACGAACGGCTTGAACGTGCTGCCCGGCTCGACCACGTCCGTAACCGCCTGGTTGCGCCAGGACTCGCGCGGATAGCGCGTGTAGTGATTCGGGTCGAACGTCGGCCAGGTAGCCATGGCCAGCACGTCCGCCGTCTTGGGGTCCATCACGACGCCTACGCCGGAGGCAGCTTCGAAGGCCTGGAGATGCTCGCGAAGATGGGTCTCGACGAAGCCCTGAATCACGCTGTCTACGGTAAGGACGACGTGTCCGCCATCTCGGGGTGGAGTCGCCCGGCGCCGCTCGTCGTTGGTCTCGCGAATAGACCGCCGCAGTGCATCTCGCACCGACCAGGTCTGGCCGTCCTGGCCTCGAAGGTGGGCGTCGCAAGCCAGTTCGAGCCCTTCCAGTCCGTCGCCGTCCTGCCCGACGAAACCTGTCACGGCCGCCAGCAACTTCTTGAGCGGGTAGTGACGCTCCCACTGGTGAGTCAGGTGGACCCCCGGGATCTTTGCGGCCCGAATGGCGTCTGCCTGGGGTGCCGTTATCTTACGTGTCAGCCAACAGAACCTGGGCGCCGTGCTGTTGCGAATGCGGTCTTCAAGCTCCCCCGCGTCGGTGTCGAGAAGCTCCCCGACGCGGGCCGCGGTGAGCGCTGGTTGCTCGATCGCTGAAGGGTCGGCGAAGACGCCGTACACCTGGCGGCTGGCCGCCACCGTACGTCCACGGGCGTCGAAGATGGTGCCGCGGCGCCCCGGCAGGACTGACAGGCCGTGTCTCTGGGCGTCACCGATGGCCGTCAGTCGCGGCGAGAGCGCGGTGTTGATGTGGACCAGCCGGCCCACCAGCGCCAGCAGCCCCAGGCCGGCGACTACCCCGACCACCAGCACCGCTCTGCGTTGGTATCGATCTGACACTCTTGCCGGCCCAGCCATGTAGCTCACCTCTGGGGAATGTTCTTTCCTAAGGGCTCTCCGGGCGTCCGGACCGCAGGCTCCGGTGCACCGGACGTATCTTGGCGATCCCGGGGTGGTCCGCGCTCCGCGGCCCAAGACGAAGTCAGCGCCAGGCGAAGCGCGGCGTCTGGTCCGGACCCAACTCCGGCATCGGGGCATGAACCGCCAGGTCCCAGTGTTCCACCCGATCGCGAATCTGGTTGGGGGCCCGGAGCCGGGCAATCTGCGTCTGCAGCACCCACGACTCGCGGCGCAACTCCACGCGCTCACGCCGTAGCGACTGGACGTTAGCCGTCATCCGCACCTGCTCGGCCCGCAGGTGTACCGCGCACACCGCCAGAACCGTGAACAGCGCCAGGAACACCAATCCGCGGAAGACGTTCACTAGTCGCGATCCTTCTGAGCGGAGGAGGCCTCCACCGGAATCCGGATTCGCACGCCGTAGCGGATCTTTCCCGGATCGGGGAACACGTCCTTGTTCAACTCGGCGATCTCTCGCCACCGGGAGGAGCTTCCCAGGAACTTCTTGGCGATGGTTGCGTAACAGTCGCCCTTCTCGATCTGGTAGAACTGGTACTTTGGCTGCGCCGGCGGGGAATCCTGCCTGGCCTTCAGGGCAGGCGCCGGCTTGGGCTGCTCCGTGCGCCGCGGTGTGGCAGAGGGCGCCTTGGCACCTCCGATGTCAGGCAGCACGATCTCCTGCCCGACGCCCAGCGAATCGGGGCTGGCCATGGTCGATCGGTTGGCCGCGTAGATCGCGTCGATCACCCGCTTGGCGCAAGTGCCGTACTGCTGGGAAGCAATCCGGCTCAGGCTGTCGCCAGGCTTGACTACATAACGGCGCCCCGGTGTGACGGGCGTACCGCGGCGGGCTTGATTTACGGGTGGTGTGGTTGACTGCGTAGCCGTCAGACGAGGCTGCGTCGGTGCGCCGGTCTCTTTCTCAGCCAGCACCGGTGTCGACCGCGGCGCGGGCGGTTGTCGCCGGGTGGGCACCTCGACCGGCTTCTGAGACGGCAACTCTACAGACGGTTCCTGCCGGGTGAAGCGCTCAGGCTGGCCACGGCCGGGCATCGAGACCGGGCTGGTCCCCGACCGGTCTCCCTGGAAAGTCGTTTGGCGGCGGGTTGGCGGTGCGACGTCCGGCGGCGCGGTTCGCCGGTTGGCCGGCTTCGGTATGTGCGCCTGACCGTACTCCTTGGCTCGCCGCTCCGCCAGAGTGCCGGTGTCGGTTGGTTGAGCGGGTACAGCCTGGGTCAACGCCTGGTGCGGCATCAGCGGGGCGACCTCGCTGTCCCGGCCGCGGTGCTCCAGGATGATCGCGAAACAGATGATGAACCCCAGCCCCACCAGCATCCCGACTTTGGTTTCCCGCGCCATGGGTCGACTCCTCCTCGACGGGCCGGCTGCGTTGCTGCGATCCGTCTACGCTGTATCGATCTCCGCCTGCGTACGTACCGCGACCCTCAGCTTGGCACTGCGCGATCGCGGGTTCTCTTTGCGTTCGTCCTGGTCGGCCACCACGGGCTTCTTGGTTGCGATGGCCAAAACACCCTCCCGCTTGCCCTGCAGGAACGCTCGTTTCACCCGGCCGTCCTCGAGACTGTGAAACGAGATGATGCCGATGCGCCCGCCGGGGTTGAGGCAGTCCGGCGCACACTCCAGCAGCGCATCCAGCGCACCCAACTCGTCATTCACCGAGATTCGCAAAGCCTGGAAAGTCCTCGTGGCGGGGTGGATTTTGCTGCGCCGCGACTTCGGATCGACCCTCAGGGCCGCCGCGACGACTTCCGCGAGCTGCGACGTGCGCGTGATGCGCCGCTCCCGCCGCACCGCGCAAATGCGGCTGGCTATTCGCCGGCTGCGGTGCTCTTGCCCGTTATGGTAGATCAAGTCGGCCAACTCGCCTTCCCGTAGTTGGTTGACCAGGTCGGCCGCCGTCGTGGTCAGGCGGTCGTCCAGCCGCATGTCCAGCGGCCCGTCGGCCGCGAAGGAGAACCCGCGCTCGGGGTTGTCCAGGTGGGGTGAGCTGACACCCAGGTCGGCGAAGATCACGTCCGCCCGCCCTCTACGTGCGTCTCGCAGCGCTTCGGGCAACTCGCGGAAGTTGCGTCGACACAGGACGACATTCTCCGCAAAGTCTGCCAGCCGGGCCTCGGCCGCCGACAGGTTGCCGGCATCCACGTCCAGGCCCACCAGGACGCCCGAGGCCGAGAGCGCTTCAGCGAAGCGGGCCGCGTGTCCCCCGAGACCGATCGTCGCGTCCACGACGGTGTCACCCGGCGAGATCGCCAGCAGCTCGCACACCGCGCGCACCAGTACCGGGGTGTGTTGGCCGGCTTCTGTCATCCGCGGTGATTCCGCTCGGTGCGACCATCGCGAAAAAGTAGGGGCCCTGTCAACTCATCCTTGGTGACAGGTGGCCCCTCGTGCGACCAGGAACCGATACCGCCCGCAAACCCGCGACGTCCTGCGAAACACGTACGGCAGCGTAGGCCTTGCCCAGCCGGTGCAGGCGCCGGACACGGTCGGCCAACTCAGTGAGGGCGTGCGACATCGGCACATCCCCGTCACCAGTCGGCTGGCGACCGCTCAGACGCAACTGCAACTGCCGCACCAGGCGTGTGTCTCCCAAATCCATCGCGTGCGCTCGCTCCGTTGATCGCAACGCCGCCGGCTCGGCGAATCCATTCGCTTTCTGGCCGGTGGCGTGTTGTGTCTGGTCAGGCTCGTCCGACTGAGTCGCAATGCCCTGCGCTGCCGGACCGATCTGCCGCCCTGAACAGGGTTCCCAAGGATCGCCCGGCGACCGCTCACCGGGCGATTCTTGGGGAATGACCCCCGCGCTCTGCACCCAATCCTGTTCCACTCGCTGCGACTCGATCATGTGCTCTGAATCGCTTTAGGCTTGGCCGGGTTGACCTTCCCGACCTTCGGGCCGCGGGCTGCGCAGGAACCGCTGCCAGTTCGGCCAACTGCGCTCCCAGTCGATGCCCAGGAACGCGTCGAAGTCCTTCTTGCGCCACACGTCGATTCGATACTTGGCGCCCGATAAGACCACCTCGCCTTTGAGCCGCGCCATCGAGGTGAGATAGTCGGGCAGAACGACGCGCCCTTGTTTGTCCATGTCCAGTCGTCGAGCCGTCGAGTAGAACTGCTGCTCGAAGTCCAGAGAGTCCGGGCCGGACATGAACTCGGTCTGGATTCGCTCCGCCATCTGCTCGAACTGTCGCTCGGTGACCAGTGAGAGAGTGTGTCGCCGCTCGCCCAGGATGACATACCACCCGTCGCCCTCGACCTCCGGATCAACCGCGTTGCGGAATTGCGAAGGAATCTGAAGGCGATTCTTTTCATCGAGCGTTCGTGCATGGTGGCCGGTGAATGTCATGTTGCCACTGGGTCATTCCTGGTCCCCACTGTGTGGGAATATATGGGAAAAGCTACCACAGCGTACCACTATGTGCAACCGAAAACTCTGCAAAAACTTAGCGGTTGTTCTGATTAAGCAGGTCAGATAGCAGAGTGGGTGAACACCTCACCAATAAGTGGGGTTATGGAGTGGCACAACCACAACTTGTAGTGGTTGTCGCAACTCGGATCAGTCGATTCGCATGTCTTGGTCCGAAAAAAAGTCTGTCGGCCGGAAGTGAGTTCGTGGGATGGCGCTTCCGGGGCGGCAGGGGCAATCTGGCGGGCGTGCCGGCGCCTCACAACGTGGCAGTTTCGCGGTAGAGAGCCCGGTATGATTCGAAGCATTGTTCCAGACGAAGGTTGCGCGATGCCGCATCTCTAGCGGCATCCGCCAGGCGGCGGGCCAGGTCGCGGTCCGATAACAGGCGCTCAATCGCTGTTGCGAGTCGCCTCGAATCATCGATCGGTACCAGCAGGCCGGTGCGCTCGGACTCGATCAGGTCACGGCAGCCGGGGGCGTCTGTGGCCACCACCGGCAGTCCGGCTGCCATGGCCTCCAGTAGCGCGTTGGGCAGGCCCTCCGTCCGCGAGGGAAATACGAACAGGTCGGCCGTCTTGAGCAGCCGGGGCACATCGGTTCGCCGGCCGAGAAGGTGGACGCGATTCGTCAGGCCCTGCTCGGCGATCCAACTGACCAAGTGATCCCGGAGTGGGCCTTCTCCGGCGATGGCCAGGCGGAGCGGCGTGGTACGGTTAGCAATGGCCGTCGCCTTGATTAGCACATCGAGGCCCTTGATCGGGTCGAGCCGGCCAACCCACAGCAGCAGGGGGTCGGCGGCATCGATGCCCAGTTCCAGCCGGCTAAAGGGCTCCGCCCGCGACACGGCCCTGACGTCCGTGCCGCCCCAGACCAGCCGAAGGCGCCCCCGGTCTATCCGGGCCCGCCGGGCCAGATGATCGAGCACCGACGGGGAGTTACCCACCACCCAGCGGCACAGGCCCTGCGGGCCCGGATAGACCGGGGGCGCCTTCGGCTGGTCTGGGG
>JANQGB010000053.1 GCA_028277545.1 Phycisphaerae bacterium
GGCCCGCTCCGGTGCAGCCCAGGGTGCGGATAAGCTCCTGTCCGACCTGTGGCAACGGCTGGCGTCGGCCAAGCCATCGCTGGTTCAGGGGCACGTGCAGCCGCCAGTACAGTGTGTCGAGCGTATGGTTGACGCCTTCGTCGAACTGGTGCGGTTCGTCGACGACTTCGACAAAAGCATGCGCGTGTTCCTGGGCAAGTACACCAAGCACCACCCGTCGGTCAAAGTGCCGTGGGACGTCTACGTCAAGCGGGACGACGTACTCAAGACCGTGGAGCAGACTCTGGCGGTCGAGGGCGGCAAGCCAGTGGGCGTGTTGAAGATGCGGCTGCGGGTGCTCTACTCGTGGGCCTACTCCGGAATCATCGGCTGCGACAGCGCGGTGGAGTCGATCGCTTCGGAGCTGCACACTCACATGATGGGTCCGGCCGGCGTCGGATCGGACCCCAACCGCAAGCTGAAAGAGTACCTGCGGGAAGACGGCCACGAACTCTTCCTACAACATATGCGCGAGTTGCGGACCAAGAAGCTGGCCGAGACATACGGGCGCGGCGGCTAAGGTGAGTGGAGGTATCGATGAGCACACGAGAACGGAACGAGCACTCCAGGTGGTTATCGGAACAAGGGCGCGCGGCAACACGGTCGGTATGCCTGCTCGGCGTGCTCCTGATGGGAACGGCCTGGACCGGCTGCTCCAGGAAGCTGACCATCACCCAGGAGGACTACATCAACACCGCCATGTTCGCCGGACGGAGCGGAACAACCCAGCGGGGCGAACCGTTGGAACTCAACATCGTCTGCGTATATCCCGGGGATCTGAAGGAGGAAGCCAACGACCGCCTGGACCCGGAGTCGGAGATCACGTCCGACGTCTGGTACGAGGACCGTCCCGTTCCGGGCGACAAGGAGGACACCGAGGACCGCGAAACCCGGTTCTGGCTGCCCAAGAAGCAGATCTTCCTGCTTACCGACGACAAGAAGTTCTTCGGCACCAGAATCGGCGGCCGGCTGCGGGGAGCGCTCATCGACAAGAAGAAGGATATCCGCAAGGAGTTCAAGTTCGACGCGGGCCTGCATGACAAGAAATCGGTAATCTACGTCTTCCCGAAGTTCATCGGCCCGGATGGCAGGGTGTTACCGATTCGTCCGGCCAAGCTGCACCCACCTGGCGCTTACACCGACGACTTGCACGTCAAGATAGGAGTCGACGCAGGGCGCGAGTACTACGGGCAGTACATCAAGAACGAGACACCTCGCAAACTGCACGGCCGCGAGAAAGAAGAGGAGTGAGCCAGGTAGTAGTACGTAACGGCGCAGTGGGGGATGAGGATTCTTCCAGCCTGACATCTCGGTGAGGGCCGCACAGAGCCTGCCGTGGCAACAGCGGTTCCGAAGTCGTCGGAGAACTAGCTGCATGAGTTTTTGGACGGAAATCCACTGGTCGGAGGGCATGTTCCTTCGCCCGCACCATCTTCAGGCCGGTCAGCGCTGGCTGGAGACGGTCGTGCGTACCGGTCTGGATTCGATTCGCCCGTTTGCGTGGGGTTTTGTTGCCTTGGAGGTGGCACCAGAGCCCCTCGAGAACCTCACCCTCCGGCTGGACAGTTGCGTTCTTCGCCTGAAGGACGGCACTTGGGTGAACATACCGGACAACACGCAGGTTCCGCTGCTGAATTTCGAAGAGGCCTTCGAGGAGGCGGGCGGCACGCTGGATATATACCTGGGCATTCCGCAGATGCAGGAAGTGCGACCGAACTCGGTCTCGCTGGAGGCGCCGGAGACGACGGAGGGCAGCCCGCGCTTTGAGCCCGACCCGGTGATGCGGCGCGACGAGAACACCGGGTCCAATCCGCAGATGGTCTACGTACGCCAGATGAAAGGGCGGCTGTTTTCCGCCAACGAGGATATGACGGGCTACGAGACCGTGCGCGTGGGCCGGGTCAAGCGGACCGACCGGCCCGGCGCGGTGCCGGAGTTGGAGCCGCTGGGGGCAGGCCCGCTGCTCTCGCTGCAGGCCGACGCCGGCCTGAGCGCCCTGGTCACCTCGCTGGCCGACCAGGTCGAGGCCAAGGACGAGGTTCTGGCCCGCGAGGCTCGCGAACACCGCATGATGTTCACCGATGGTGTGGCCGCCAACACCGAGCACCTGCTCAAGCTCCATGTGCTCAACGAGACCCGTGCCAACCTGCGGGCCCTGCTGCAGTGTCCTGTGCTTCATCCCTACGACGTTTTCGTGGTCCTGTGCCGCACGATCGGGCACCTGTCGGTGTTTCACGACGATCTGGTCCCCGGCACCATGCCGGTTTACAACCACGACCAGCCGGGCGAGAGCTTCGAGCGGGTCAAGGCCCGCCTGGAGTTGTTGCTCGAGGCCATGCGTCCGATGGCGTACGTCGAACGCCAGTTCGTGCGTAAGAAAGACAACCGCGGCAAGGAAGGCCTGGAGGTCGAGCTCGATCGGCGCTGGATCGACGAGAACCTGGAGCTCTTCGTCGGCTTCCATTCGGACGAGATGGACATCCAGGAGGTCGAGCGCCACGTCTACGGCCGATTGAATCTCAAGCTGGCTTCGCCCAGCCGGGCCCCGCGGATTGCCAACATTGCGGTTCGAGGCTTGCGGCTGGAGATCAAGCCCGTGCCGGCCGGTACACTGCCGCGCCGGCAGGCGCTGCACTACTTCAAGATCAACAAGACGATCGGCACGGACCGCACCGACTATTGGCAGGAGTGCGAACAGGAGCGCGGCATCCGTGTGAGCATCCAGGAAGGCCAGCTTGCCGAGATCGAGAAGTTCGGACCGGCTCTTTACGTCGTGTTGAAGGAGCGCACATGAGTGACATCGGCGAACGTTTATCGCTGCGGATGACCGCGGCGTGCTGGCCCGTCTTCGAGTTCGTGACCAACTTCGTCCGGCAGATCAAGCACGGAACGACGCCGGCGCCGGACCAGGTGCGTTACGAGGCGCTGTCTGCCTTGAGGGATGCGGAGGACTTGGCCCGCGACGATCCGGCCACCGAGCGCCTGTGGGGCGACCGGGTCAAGGCCATGATGGTCTACCTGATCGACTACAAGATGCTCAACAGCGACTGGGACGGGCGGGATTTCTGGTTCGACGCACCGTTCGAGACTGATCCCGATATCCTCAACCATGCCCAGGCGTTAGGCGGCGAGGAGTTCTTCCGAGACTGCAACGACATGCAGCGGGAGTACGAACTGGCCGAACGCCGCGACCGCCGAGACAAGGACGAGTTGGCCGAGCTGCTCAGTCTCTATTTCGTCTGCCTGCGGCTGGGTTTCAAAGGGCAGTATCACGACCGCCCGCAGGAGATGGCGGATTACACGCGCCGGCTGTTTGCCCGGCTGCCTGCCTATGCCTCTACGCGGGCCAAGGAGATGTTTCCGGAGACCTATCAGCACAACCAGGAACTCAAGGTTGATTACAAACTGGGGACCAGCCTGGTGGTGGTGATGGTGACCTTCGCGGTCATCATCGGGCTGTCCCTGTTCGCTTTCCAACTGGCCTGGGACAAGGCCGTGGGCAAGATCCACGACCGGGCCCAGGAGTGGAAGCAGGTCGACCCCTCCGCCCCGGTGCCGGAGGAGTCGGACACCGAGGCTGACGGCTAGCAAGCGATTGACCATACGGCCCCCGCCCGGCGGGGTATGAGGTACACGTCGTGAAAAAGCTAATAACCATGTTCAAGGGCCTCCCTCCGGAGGTTCGAATGATGATTGCCATGGCGGGGCTGGGTACTCCGTTCGGGGCGATCTACATTCTGAAGCGCTACCTGTTCCCGGACAAACCCCTGTTCGTGGTGATACTCATCGTCGGGGGAGTCGTTGCAGTCTTATGCCTGCTGGGGTTCATCATCTCGCGTATCTTCGGGCGGGGTAAGCGCAAGCGCAACAAGAAGATGGCGGCGGACCTGGCCGGCGACGCCGAGGGCGGCCGGGTGGCCATGGACGTGCGCGCCGCGGTCAAGGCCAACAACGACAAGTTCTTCGGTGCCATAAAGGAGATGCGCAAGGGGCTGGGCATCAACATCTACGACCTGCCCTGGTACATCGTGATCGGCGACTCGGGCTGCGGCAAGACCCGCCTGATAAACGAGGGGGGGTTGACGTTCTCGACCGGCAAGCCGGAGGGTTATCAGCTCGGTACACTGAACTACAACTGGTGGTTCACCGAGGACGCCATCTTCGTGGACATGGCTGGTCGGCTGTGCAATCCGCAGGACGATTCCGACCGCCGCGAGTGGCAGGCGTTTCTGAACACCATCGCCAAGGGCCGCAAGGGCTACCCGGTCAACGGTGCGCTGGTCTGCGTGTCGGCCGACCACTTGCTGCAGGACCCGCCCGAGAAGATCGAGCAGGATGCTAACACTGCCCTGGAGCGCCTGCGCGACCTGCAGAGCAAGCTGGGGGTGACCTTCGCCACTTACCTCATCGTCACTAAGTGCGACAAGATCCTGGGCTTCATGCAGTTCTTCGACCGGGCGGAACGGGACATCACCTTCAAGAACCAGATCTTCGGCTGGTCGCGCCCGGGTGAGTTCACCGAGCTGTATGACCCCGAGAGCTACGGGCAGGACTTCGACCAAGTCTACGAACGACTCAACGAGCTTCGTTTGCGCCGTTTGCAGGACGAGGCCGACGAGGTGGACCTCGGTCTGGCTTACAGCTTCCCGGAGGAGTACCGCGAGCTTCGCGCCCCGCTCCAGACCTACATGCGCACTCTCTTCCCCATGATCAAGAACCCCCGGGCGATCAAGAACCTGATCCTGCGGGGTGTCTATTTTACGAGTGCGACGCAGGAGGGCGAGCTGATCCTCAAGCACGTTACCGAGCGGCTCGGTGCTGACGCCGCCGGCCAGTTCGCTCCGCTGGATCTCTACCCCAACAAGAGGCCGCACTTCATCAAGGACCTGCTGTTCCGCAAGGTGTTTCCCGAGTTTGGGCTGGTCTTCCGCAACGAAGAGCAGGCCGTCCGAAATCGGAAGTTGGCCAAGCTCTTCAAGTTCGGGAGCATTGCCCTGACCGTGCTGTTCTTCGCCATGGGGACCGTTGCCACCCTGAAGTTCAACAAGGTCATCGGCAAACCACGGGCCGACGCGATGGAAACCAGGACCGACGAGCAGTTGACTCCGGCGCAGGCGCTGGTTCGAACGCAGGCCTTGGGCGCCGACGTCGGCTCGCTCCAGCAGAACAGTCTCTGGGCGGGCATCCTGTCCATGGGCTTTGGCGCCGATCAGCCCATCCGGGACCTGCAGACCATCCAGGCGGGCCTGTTTGAGCGGAGTCTGCTGCGGCAGTCGCTGATTGACATCGGGGCCGCCCTGCGAGACACGGCTCTTGCGGACCCGCGGGACGGCGAAGAGGCTCTGCGGAACGCCCAGACCTACCTGGATGCCGCAGAGCAGTACGTAGCCTGGTACGGATGTTCGCTGCCCGACACCCCGCCGAAAGCGCTGAACTACGATAGTTTCAAGAAACTCTGCAAAGTGGTCTCCGACCCGGAGTCTCCGATCACTACCGGCGGGCAGGATTTCCTGGATCAGGCTGCCAACTTCTTCGATGTGCTGGCCAGTGAAGGGGAACACCGCAACCCGGCCCGACTGCTGGAGGACGAGGAACTCCAGGCGCAAGCCACGCTTAAGAAGTCGCTGCTCACGGTTCACAGGCACTGGGCCGCGTACGCCCGCCTGGACGACACCCACCCGGATGCGGATCTTCAGGAGTGGATGCGCGTCTACGCCGCCTGTTCGACCGTTGAGGACAGTTACAGCAGGATGCTCGATACTGCCACCACCCAGCGGGACACCCTGGAGGAGTGGGAGGACTTCCGCAAGGAGTTTGACGGCGATTACCTGGCCTTCGCCGGTGCGATCCCGACGCTTGGTTGGCGTCCCGGCGATCTGGACCGGGCACCGAGGATTCCGACGCTGCCGGAGGTGATCCTCAGGCAGCGCGACGCCTGGGTCGCGTATCAGAGCCAACTGCAGAAGGCGTACGCCCAGTGCGAGGGCGGAGCAGACGAGTGGGTTACCCGGGCGATACAAGGGTTGACCATCGGCGACCCCGCCGCCGGACTGGCGGGTGTCGATCAGGTGTTGTGGAACAATCTCAAAGAGGGTGGTCTGACCCTGCACTCCTACAAGCCGGAGAATCTGGAGCCTGAGCGGTTTGCGGAGGTGGTCGAGGAGGTGTACGACCGGTTCCCGTACGTGATCACTTACACGGCGGGCGAGGGCATCAATCCGGATATTCTGCAAGCCTCATTCGAGGTAGGCACGGTCAACGGAGTGCTGGCGGAGATTCACGGGAACCTGCTGCAGGCCAACTTCGACGCTGCAGACGATGCGGGCACGCCGCTGGATTGGATCAACGAGCTGGACGGCTACCTGGACCCCGGCGAGGAAGAGGAGGCCGACGCTCCGGCACTGGCCGGGCTCGACAAGCTGGCCGACTTCTGGCAGCCGGACGACCTGGCGGATCTGTACTACGGTCACCGCGACGAGATTGCCCGAGGGCAGTGCACGCGTCTGCTGCGTACCATGAGCGGCCGGCTCGATGATGTAGGGCGCTGGGGTTTTGCGGAGCTGGTGGCCAGCGCCGACTTCGCGGACAAACGCTCCAGCGTGTACGGCA
>JANQGB010000154.1 GCA_028277545.1 Phycisphaerae bacterium
GCCAACTGCCGGCAGTCCTGTAACCGCTTACGACGGCGCGGGCCACGTCCCCTTTGACCGCAAGTGCTTGCCCACCAATACCAAAGAGGTCCATCCAACCGCTGCAAGCCGCCGCTGTCGGTTGACGACCGAAAGAAACGCCAACGACGCCGAACGGCAAGCCGACTCGATGACCGGCTTGCCGTTCGGCGTCGTGGGTGTTGCTGTCGTTTCGCGCTCCACTTTTGTGCCGGAATTCCTGTCCGCCCCGACCCTCTTCGGTTAGCCTGTTCCCCCGTTCGATCCGCCGTCGTGGCGGACCGAGATGAACCGGGATCGTTTCGGTAGAACGGAGAACAGTATGCGTATCGGTGCGTGGCTGTCAGTGACAGCGGACGGCGGCAGGACGAACGAGATCCTGGAAGCGATCGCCGAGCGGGGCGTCAACACGGTCTGCATCATGGCGAAGGACTGGCGAGGCCCTGCCCATTTCCCTTCCCAGACCGCCTACACATCCGAGGGCTTCGAAGACCCCGACGTACTGGGCAGAGCGTTCGAGCGGGCGCAGCAGTTGGGCATGGAGGCGGAAGCGTGGATCTGCACCTTCACCGAGGGCCCGCGCAGCCGCCTGCTCGACGAGCACCCGGAATGCCTGGCCGAAAGCATCGACTCCAACGCCGTCAGCGACGAGGACCTCAATCGCTGGCCCTGCCCCGCCCGCGAAGAGGTCAAGGCCTACGAGTTGGGCATCTGCCGGGAGGTGCTGGCCCTATACCCTTCGCTGAACCGGCTCCATCTGGACTACATCCGCTACCCCTGGAGTAACGGGCAGGTCTGCGCCTGCCCGTTCTGCCGGTCGCAGTTCAACGATCAGTACGGCTTCGACCTGGCGACGGACGTGACCGCGCCCGGGGGGATCACGGGCAAGGGGTTCGACGCGTTCGTGCGCTGGCGCTGCGGGCACATCGGGGAGGTGGTTTCGCGCGCCCGGCAGATCGCCACCGACGCGGGCTGCGAGCTGTCGGCGGCGGTATTCCCCTTCTATCCGTCCATCCTGTTCGACCTGGGTCAGGACTGGGTCGAGTGGTGCCAGGGCGGGCTGCTCGACGCCGTGTACCCGATGAACTACAACTGGTCCGCCAACCTGGTCGGCAAATACACGAGGGTCCACCGGCTGTTCCTGGACGGCTGCGACACGGCCTTGTGCGAGGGTCTGCTGATCTCCCAGGGCGCGGGCGTCGACGCCGCACGCGCCATGGCCGCCTCCGCCCTGGAAGCGGGTTCGGACGGGCTGATGTTCTTCACCGCCTCCGCCCTGGCCGCCCTGCCCGTCGACACGCTCGCGCCGGTGATCGGACGCTGAGTTCACGCGCCATGCCCCTGCCGGCTCGTTCTCGACCGAACGGCAGCTAGAACGACAACGTTGCGAGGGCTTCCATCGACCCATGCGCAGATCCTTAAGGTAGATTCCGAGTGCATGGACGTGCCTTGTCGCCTTCCGGGAATCCGGCGCCGGGAAGGCGCCCCCGGCCGGCGGCGTGAGTTTTTTGAACCTTCGTAACATTGTGGTACGAATTGCTCTCATATATATAACGTAACCGAATCAAACACCGGAGACCGCCATGGCTCAAACCACGCCCAGCATCGACCCGTCTACCGCCACGGGCCACCAGATCCGCCGCATGCAGGCGGCCAAGAAGCGTTGGGCCACCTACGCCATCACGCCCGGCGCGCCGCTGCTGCACCGCGAGTTCGGCTACTACTGCCTGGACCAATGGCGCGAGCAGGGCCTGGCCGAGGACGCGGACCTGGCCGAGATGTTCGGCTACGACGAACCGGGCAACTTCCGTCTGGCGGGCCTGGGCTGGTGCGAAGCCGCCTTCGTGCCCCCGTTTGAGGACAAGGTCGTCGAGGACCGCGGCGACCACGAAGTCGTCCAGGATCGCGCGGGCCGGCACGTGCTGGTCTTCAAAGGTCGACGTAGCGGCTTCATGCCCGAATACCTCGACCACCCCGTCAAAGACCGGAAGAGCTGGGAAGAGCTCTGCAAGTGGCGCCTCGACCCGGACTCCCCCGAGCGCATCGAGGACCTGGACTCACTGATGGCCGAGGCCAAGGAGGCCGTCGCCCTGGGCGAGATGATCACCCAAGCCGTCAGCGGCATCTACATGTACCTGCGCAGCCTGATCGGCCCGGAAGACCTGCTCTACGCGTTCTACGATCAGCCGGCCTTGATCCACGATTGCGTGCAAACCTGGTTCAACCTGGCCGACGCCGTCATCGCCCGCCACCAGCAACACGTGACGATCGACGAAATCTTCTTCGCCGAGGACATCTGTTACAACCACGGCTCGCTGATCTCGCCGGAGATGATGCAGGAGTTCATGCTGCCATACTACCAGCAGCTCATCGGCAATCTCAAA
>JANQGB010000216.1 GCA_028277545.1 Phycisphaerae bacterium
ACACCGCGTTGGCCTGGCTGTGATTACGCCCGCCTTCAAGGTCACCGAGTGCGGTCATTCCTCCGCCTGGTGTCCAACGAAAGGCCTGAAACTCGGGGGCTGGCCCACACAACGTTGACGTGCTCTTGCCTACCACGACAGCGCCGTCTGCAGATACGCCAGAGGCTCGGCTGTGGAAATCGCCGTCGCCATTCAAGTCCCCCAGGCCTTGGAAGGCTGCCATCGGTTCGTCCAGCGCATGACCGTCAGCCAAGGGCCCGACACAAACTACCAGCGCTGACATCGCTAGTGCTCTGCACATCGTTACCCCTCCATATCAGTTAGTCGTGCGTTCAGGTTCAGGAATGCAGGTGCCATAGTGCCAGCGCGACAGTATAGGCGACGGGAGCAGGGCGCGCCAATGGTGAAGATGTTAAGCAGATAACCGGACAGAGCCAGCGCGATGCGCTCATCGAACGCCAAGCACGAACGGAGAATTGCGCGACGGGCGTGGGACTCGACAGCGTGGAGACAAGTTGTCCGACTTCCTGCCGGCAATCTACGACAGGCCGCCGTCCGGCAACCGGGGACAGTGACGCTTGACGTGAGTGAGTATCGGGTCTGCGTACACGAGAGTGCTTACCGGCGAATCTAAGCTAATTGACCGACCGGCTGTGCAACTGGGGCCGCACTGTTTGCCGCTGAAGCAGAATCGCGGGAATCTCCCGGGCAACTGGCCGCCCTCCACGGCCAACCTGCCTGGCGCTCAGAGAAGCGGGCATATCAAGGTGCACTGTAAGAGCCTGGGTGGCAAAGCTCGGACTACCGGGGGCGCGAATAGCAGGATCCGCACGCCCCGCAGAGCGTGCCGTGCGCACCACGGCTCCATCCGCACGGCCGACCTTGGCGAATGCCGCAGACCGATGTGCTGACAGGGGCTGGAAGACTGAGCATGCAATCCAGAAGGACTTTGCACGCTCAGCGAGGCGACGGGAGGTGCGCGCTCGTTGTTTGCTCGGTCGGCAGTTTGTATCTGCTCACTGCTGCTCTGGCCGCAAGCGTCGCTACGGGCGGCATGGCAGCCGGCTGGCGAGTTCCGGCAGCCTGAAGAGCGAGTGTGACTCCGGCGATGCTCTGATAATGCACTGGCTGCTCGCCGGCCATCACGGCCCGGCGCTGCTCGAGCCCGACTGGCGAACGGACTACGTGACCTTCAACCAGCTCAGGGCACAGGGTATACGAAGATCATGTTATCCCGGGGCCTGGCCGCTGGGATTTGCGCCTCGTTCGAGTAAGATACTTGCAGGCTAACTCGGCCGGCGGGTGCCTCGAATGTGGGCGAGGCTCCGCGGACCATGGTTGAGGGCGTCGTCCATTCGCTGTGCTCGGGCGCCCGGGGGCGACCGGCAGGGTCACCAGCCACAGACCCAGACTCCTGGTCACATCAGTGGCACTAAACGAGAGCAGGCCGACGCCAAAAGGGGGAGTCAGCGATGAAGATAGAGAACAGCGTAGAGATCAACGCTACTCCAAGGACGGTTTTCTATTGGCTGGCGGAGCCGGAGCGCGCCGAGCGCTGGGTGATAAGCGTCACTCGGTCGGAGATCATCAGGGAAACGCCAAACAAGGTCGGCACCACCTTCCGTGAGTACGTGGAGGAAGATGGCCGCGGAATCGAGATGAACGGTGTCGTGACCGAGTTTGTCCCGGACGAACTCTTCGCCGTCCACCTGGAGAGCAAGGTGAACGAGGTTGATGTTCGCTTCTCGCTGCGGGAGAAGGAGGGCGTTACTCAGTTGGTGCAGAATGTTGACTTGCGATTGCGGGGTCTGCTGAAGGTGGTGGGCTTGTTCCTGCGTGCATCCATCAGGGAGAGGGTCAGTCGCCAGGCACAGAATGAGTTCCTTCGTCTCAAGCAGCTATGTGAGACTGAGGCGGTGCCGTCCGACTGACGTACCCGCACCGTGGCGTCTTGGGGTGCATCTCGACGTGAGGAAGTTAGCACGACGCCGGCGGCAAGCCCTCGGCGGCGTTGTGACGCAACAGCCGTCACCGCGGATAGCGCCGATAGCCCGCAGGGCAGGCCCGACCAGCCGTATCTAGCGCCGGCGCGGGCGCCGCAGCAGGCACGCTGGAATCAGCAGCAGCGCCAGCGAAGACGGTTCTGGCACCAACCGCTGGGCCTGCTGCGGTAGCACGATCGGCTGGGCCACCACAGGGTCGTAGCTGCCGGACATGTTGAGAAACGACAGGTCAGGAACATCATCTCCGCGGATGCGGGACTCCATGGCCCGGCTGACCAGGTCGGATACCTCCTGCTTGGTGAGGTTCTCGCCCGACTTGAGTCTGGCCTGCAGTTGCGAGACAGTTGACTCGAGGGAGTCCTCGCGCATGGTCCGACCGCTGAAGGTGGCGAAGATGTTCTCGTACCCGGCCGCCTCGTAGAAGGGGTCGGTCAGGGTAGCCAGCAGATCGGCGAAGAGATTGCCGGACACATCGATGGGCCCGATGTCGAAGTCAATGGTCTCTCCATCCGGATTGGTGAAGCGGCCGATACTGTTCTGAGTCTGTCGGTTGGAGAACTGGAAGGTCAGATCGTACCAGCCGAACTGGTTGACCGATCCGCCCAGGTTGAACACCGTGCTGCCGTCCACCTGCACCCGGTTGGCACCAATGTCGGAGGTGTAACTGTAAAACAGGGGGTTGGCGGTGGTTCCACCAATCAGCGAGAAGTCCAGGCTGCGGATGCCTCGGCTGGCGGTGGTGAACGAGGCCGAGACCGGTCCGGTCAGCGTCAGATCGGTGAACCCGAAGTCCAACTGCGTATTCTGGAAGTTCCGAGCGGCGGTAAAGGAGTGCCCCTGGCTCAGGGGGTTGAAGTCAGATTGGTACTGGAAGCCGGCGAAGTCCAACCCTACGAGGATGTCGCCAAAGACATCGGCCCGGGCCAGGCCCGCAGGAGCCACCGCGACCAGCAGCGCCGCGACGAGACAGGAGCAGGAAGATCGAGTAGTCATGGCACACCTCCGAGGGCGTCGTGAACGTTCTAAACCGGCGCACATCACTGTATCTGGCCGCACCCACTGCATCAAGCCGGATAGCGAACTGTCTGGCCCGCGCGCCGCCGGGCTGAAATCGCCTCCGCATCATTCTAGTCGGCAATCACGCCCGCCCCCCTATAGCCGGGAACCGCCGCGATCGCCGGCCCCGCTCACTGCCGTCGGCTGCCGGGCCCGTGCGACAGGTTATCGGACGTCGGCACCGGCCGGGACCTGCCCGGTCGCACATTTAGCTTGGCGCGGTAGCCGCAGGTCACCTCGGGGCCAGCCGGTCCAGGAACCGGGCCACCGAACGGGTGCCGTTGGTCAGGTCGGCCAGCGAGAAGAACTCGTTGGGGCCGTGGGCGTTGCAGTCGGGCTCACAGAATCCCATCATGATCGAGTTGGCCCCCAGCACCTGCCGAAACAGCGGCAGAATCGGCAACGTTCCGCCCTCGCGAATCAGGGCCGGACGCGCGCCATAGCCGCCCTCGACCGCCTCCGCGGCCGCCTTGATCCCCGGCGAGTCGATGGGGCAGACGTAGGCCGCCGCCGTGGCGTGAGTCTTGATCTCGAGCCCCACGCCCTCGGGCGTCAGGGCCCGGACCGCTGAATCGAAGGCGGCCGAGATTTTCTCCGGATCCTGGTCGGGCACGATCCGCATGGAGACTTTGGCCCCCATGCAGGCCGGGATGATGGTCGACGCCCCTTCACCCATGAAGCCGCCGAACAGACCGTTGACGTCCAGCGTGGGCCGCACCCAGCGCCGGGCGAGAGTGCTGAATCCCGCTTCACCGTCCAGCGCAGGGCTGCCGGTCATAGCCAGGTAGACCTGCTCGTCGAAGGGCAGGCCATCCATGGCCACCTGCTCCTCCGGAGAGATGGCCCGTACGTTGTCGTAGAAGCCCGGTATGGTGACCCGCTGGTCATGGTCCTTGAGGCCAGCGACGATGTTGGCCAGCACGTTGCCCGGGTTGGCGATAGTCCCTCCGAAGGAGCCGCTGTGGAGATCCTGCTTGGGGCCGGTGAGGTTGAGTTCCTTGTAGACCATACCCTTGGTACCGTAGGTGATAGCCGGCGTCCGGGAGTTGAACTTGGCGGTATCCGACAGGACTACGTAGTCGCAGGCCAGTTGTTTGCGGCGCGACTCGATCAGCGCCCCCAGGTTCGCCGAGCCCACCTCCTCCTCGCCCTCGATGAGGTACTTGACGCGGACGGGCATCTTACCGGCGGTCTTCATCCAGGCCTCGGCCGCGAAGATGTGCGTCAACACCTGCCCCTTGTCGTCCGCCGCCCCCCGGGCATAGATCGACCCGTTGCGGAGCGTCGCCTCGAAGGGTGGCGTGTGCCACAGCGACTCGTCGCCCACCGGCTGCACGTCGTAGTGGCCGTAGACCAGCACGGTGGGCCCGTCGCCGTCAGCGGGACCACTGTCGCCCAGAACGGCCGGGTGGCCTGCCGTCTCGACTATCTCGGCCGCGAAGCCGCAGGCGACCAGTCTCTGCTGCACCCAGCTTGCCGCCTCGTGCATTTCGGCAGCCGCCGACTTGTCGGTCGAGATGCTCGCAATGCGCAACAGTGCGGTCAGCGACTCCACGAACTGGTCCTGGTTGTCCCGAATGTAGTTGTCGATTCTCTCGATCACCGGTTTCATCCTGGCAAGCTTGGGTTGAGTGTTGATGGCGGCAGCCGCACGACCAACCGGCAGGCGAGTGCCGAAGCGACTCCGTGTGGCCGGCGGGCGGCATGAGACCTTAGCGGAACCGTACCTGGCTGTCCAATCCACCGGGCGATGGAAAGCACTCGTCCAGGCGGCTAAGATCATGCTGGTAGCCCGCGCGTCCCGCTTCCGACCGCGCCCGGACTGGAGCCTATCTCGATGGATACGGAGTCGACACACTGGACCTCCGTGGTGGCGGCCCTGGCCTGGGTGGCATTCTTTGTCACCCTGATCTTCCGCCCCAGGCTGGCCTGGGATTACCCGGTGCTGGCCGTCCTGGCTATCGGGGGGGCGGTGGTGTGGGCGATCCGCGCCCGCCGCACCCGCCGCCAGGAGAAAGCCCGCCTGCTAGAATCTGACGGACAATGAACGCTCCCTACGACGTAGTGGTCATCGGCGGCGGACACGCCGGCGCGGAGGCGGCTCACGCTGCCGCCGTGCTCGGAGCCCGAACCGCCCTGATCACCATGAGCATCAACGCTATAGGCCGCATGAGCTGCAACCCGGCCCATCAGGCCGCCCAGGGCGTCGATCTCGCGTACCATCTGGCCCTTGCCCAGCCCGCCGATGGCCGGGTTGCAGCTCATGCGGCCTATAGCGTTGATGCTCATG
>JANQGB010000284.1 GCA_028277545.1 Phycisphaerae bacterium
TGGATTCCTGGGAAACGCCGATCGACTACTTCTCGACCTACATGACCGATCCGACCACGTCGCCCAGAGCCAAGTCGGACCGGCCGCCCGCGATGGTCAGCATGAATGCTCGCCGGGACACGTCCGATGCCCTGGTGCGGGCCAACAACAACGAACCGGTCTTCGTGTCCTACGGCCCCGACGGCCCCGAGCAGTTCGCCTGGGATTTCCGTGACGATGATGGGCTGCCGTTTGACATAGTCAAGGACTGGGAGGATTACCGTAGCGACCCGGGCGACAAGACACCCAGGCTGGACCACAAGTTCAACGAAGACAACGTCTACTCCAACCCGGACCTGCCGGTAAGGCTAGGTGTGGGCCAGTAGTAACGCGCCGCTGATCTGGCAGAACGAAGCCAGAGATGAGAAGTCAAGAGTGAATACGGAGACTCACAAGTCAGCCGCAACGATCGCCCGCGCGGCAAACCTCCGGCGTGCGCGTAAGAACGGAACGGCCGGCGTCCGCGCTTCTCACTTCTCACTTCTAACTTCTAACTTCCACATTCGCCGCTCAGCATTCACCCTGGTGGAGCTAGTAGTAGTAATCGCCATCATAGCCCTGCTGCTGGGCCTGGTTGTGCCCTCGGTGAGCTCGATGTGGGAGGAGAGCAAGAGCGCCGAGATAGAGCAGATGTTGAAGGGTGCGCTGGTGAGCACCAGGGCCCAGGCCTTCGGCGATAAGGAGCGCGGCCTGTTTTTCGCCATCGACCCGCGCGATGGGATACACAAGATCTACCCCATCGAGGCGGACCCACCCGACCCCAAGGTGTACACCAACCCGCTGGTCACGGCCGCGGATACGCTGTTCGGAGTCACCGAACAGATGGCCGCCAACAGGTTCCGCATCTCTGAAGGCAAGGTGATTACCCTGGACAAGCCGTTTCGAGTGGCACCGCTGGCCGCCGTGGACAAAACGGTGTGGAACGCCGCCGAGTTCAATAACAACAGCTATGAGACGGGCTCTCTAACCACGCTGGAACGCCACCGCAACTTCTTCACCATGGTCTTCTCTCCTGACGGGCAACTGTCCGTGGGACGTGACGTGTTGATTCACGACCCGGATTCGTTCCTGGACGCCAACGATGAGGACCAACTAGGCGACCAGACCGCCCTGGCGGTGGGCGACCCGATAGACTGGCTGCGCTTCAACCCCGCGAGCGGGCGGGCGGTGCCCTCACCCATCGGCGGGACATTGCCGCAAATGCTGGTAGACACAAATGACCGGGCTATCAACTTTCGGTCGGTAGCCGGACTCCTGGTATACGACGAAGCTGCCATGGCGGAGTTTCCGATCACGGTGCCCATAACCGACACGACGCGCCAGGACTTCCTGATTGACACCGCCCAGCCGCTGTACGTCTCGCGCCTCTCCGGCCAGGTCATCCGCGGCCCGGCGGGGGAGAACGAGTGACGACGCGGAGCGGCGTAGTCAGAACTTGAAGTGAGAAGTGAGAACACTGAATTGAGAATTGAGAATTGAGAATCGCGAAGCGACAGAACGCCAAGATGCATCGCCTGCCGCAGGGTGTAGTACTGCGGCGCAGGCGCTGCGCGGGGCATTCTTCTCAATTCTCAATTCTGAATTCGGGAAACCGGCACAGCCGGTATCCCGGCTTCTCGCTGGCCGAGCTGATGATCGCTATTGTCATTCTCGGGCTGGGGCTGCTCATCGTGGCTACTATGTTCCCCATCGCCTGGTCCAAGGCTCGGGAACTGGCCGAATCTACCGCCACTACTACCTGTGCGGACACTGCGGAAACTACGGTGAGGCTCAAGACCCGCGTTGCCAGGCTCGGCGATCCGGTGGGCGTCACCGGTTACGTGCCCAGCTTCCGGGCTGACGACGACGGGCTGCTCTATACTCTTCAAGGTGTCGCCGCCTGGATTGACCCTTACGTGCATGCACTGCACATGGAGAATTACGCGGTGGCCGAGCCGCCGTCAGCGTCGGCTTTCGTCGGGGACTTTCTGTCTGCGCCAACCGTTGGCACCGGCACCGACCCCGACCCTGACACGCATCCGGGGCCGCTACCAGACGTCCAGGTCGCGATTCAGGACCGACTCTACCCCGCTCTTCCCCAGGTCCCGGCGGCCGATCTGGCCTTCAACGCCTGGATGGCCCGCCTGGATGAACGCCGTTTCTGCTGGTCCGTACTGCACAAGTTGGACTATGACCCCGCCGGCGCCGCTTCGCTGCTGCCGCACCGAAGCAACGTTCGCACCTTTACCTTCTACTATGTGACTCTTCGCCGAGGCCAGTCGACCAATCGCTACGCCCGGCAGGATCCCGCGTTCGCCCCGGCGTACGGTGCGCCGGCTGCTCCGACGCCGGTCACGCCGCAGGACCTTGGCGCTACCGAAGACGTCATGTTCCCGGTACCCTGGCGAGTGCAGATCGATCTGACTGCTCCGCCGCTTACCCCGACCGGCCTGCCCAGCGAGGCCACCGCCAACAGCGCCGCCAACCCCACTAATCGCCTGGTGGCCGAGATGCTTCCACGCGGAGCGTACATGATCGACGAACTAAACGGCGAGATCTACCGAGTGGCCAAGAGCGAGTTTGACCTCGACAGTGAAGATCCCAGCGGCCTGCTCTCGCGCGCTTTCCTCACTTTCGAATCGGAAGTTACGGCGGAGTCTCTGGACAGCGACGGCTCATTAACGCTTGAGCCGCAAGAGCTTCTGCGCACCGTTTGGGTCTTCCCTCCGCCGGTTGACGCCGAGCGCGGCGCTGGCAACCTACCCGCCTTCTCCGGACCTCAGCCAGTGGCCGGCATCGAAGTTCGCACCATGACCTTCTCGCCCTGACCAAGCCGTCCCACCACCTGCCCCTCGACTCCAAGCCGTTTTGCCGTTTTGACGTTTTGCCGTTTTGACGTTTTGACGTTTCGACGTTTTGACGTTTCGGCGTTTCGGCGTTTCGGCGTTTCGGCGTTTGGCGGTTTCGGCATTTGGCCATAACTTCCCACTGGACCGACACCTGGGCGCGGCCATAATACCGGTGAGGCAGGACACCTTTCGATGCCT
>JANQGB010000290.1 GCA_028277545.1 Phycisphaerae bacterium
CTTCGCCAGCGTTCGACCATGCGACGCAGGGCGGCGTCAAGCCGGGCCGGCTCCTCACCTGAAGCGCATTCTGCATGACCGTATCGCTCGAGAAAAGTACGGGCTTCGCCCGGCGGGCATACGGCCAGCACAAACTTGCCCAGCCCGATGTACTCGGTGATCTTGCCGGGCAGCACACCGTCTGAGGTTTCCCCCGGGTCCACGATAAGAACCAGGGCGTCGCTGCCCAACTGCTGGGCCAGCGATTCTCGCCGCGTGACGTAGCCTCCTATGTCGACTACCTCAGCCAGATCGTAACGCTTAACCAGGGCATCAATCCGCTGGCGCTGCTCGGGCTCGATTAATCCCAGCAGGCGAACACGCAGCGCATCGCCCGGGATGTCACCCGCGGCGGTCAGTCGTCCGATTGACTCCAGTAGCGGGTCTACTCGCCGCTGCTTGTAGAGTCGCCCGGTATAGAGCAACAGCAGCCGGCCCCGGTCCCGGGCAGGACGCGACGCCGACACGTCGACGACGTCTTCTTCGTCAAAGCCGTTGTAGATGGTGGCGTAAGGCTTGCCGCCCGCGGTTCGGTCCAGGCTTCGGACATACCGCGTCTTGCCCTCTGACACCGTCACGATCGCCGATGTCTGTGACAGGGCCCACCGTTCAGCGGCCAGTTCGATCCGGCTGCGCAGTGGTTTGATCCAGGTGCGCAACACGTCCCCATGCCACAGGTCGCGGTAGTCCACGACCACCGGAACGCCCGTACGTCTTCCGGCGAGCACGGCCGCCAGCCAGGGTGAGAATCCGGGCACGGACGCCACTAACGCGTCCGGCCGGTCACGCCGGATGATCTCGCAGGCGGCTGACACCATCTTGGGTATGCCCGTCACACCTTCATCCGGTACCATGAGCGCCCGGGTCAACCGCCGCTTGCACAGGTCCACGCCGCGGGAGATTCGCTCGATCCACTCCGTTCCCGACGGCCCACTGTGTGTAGCTGGCGGACAGAGCGGCGCGCCGGTATCGATACCCCTATTACCGGCCTCCGGCTTGCGGCGCAGCAGGTGGGCGATCCGCGACGCCCACCTCACGGGAATCTCTACGGGTTGCGGGCAGCGAACGCGGCATACCTTCGTTCCCTCAGGCACCTCCGCCAGCAGGGACGGGTCGGTCATCGTCCCTGGTGGAGGCTCGAAGGTCAGCACGCTGGTCCGCCATCCGAACGCCGGCAGGAACTTGCACATCTTCTGGGTGCGGAGTCGCCCCACGCTGGTCAGCGGCGCGAAGTCAGACACCATAAACAGCGCGTGGCGCTCACTCATGGAGGCTCACCATCCGGGGCTCCGGGATGAGGTAAACTTCAACTCTCTCGTTCTCGTCTCGCCGCGGCTCTACGACTCGCAGCGCGGCGAAAACCTCGCGAGCACGCGAACTCGGCGGCGCCGCCCACGCTAATCTCTCGAAGGCAGCCAACGTGTCAATCGATCTGTCGTCGAGCAGGCACATCTTCTGTCCGAGTGGCGGCGGCCGGCGGTCTGCACTCGAAACGACCAGGTATGCCCCTCCGAAGCGCAGCGTCCATTCCTCCGCGGACTGTGGTGGCCGGCCAATGCGCGTCACCGACCCTACGCCAGCCTGCTCGAATAACAGGCTGAGTCGATAGGCGGTGTGCCCCGAAGCACACACCCTGCCGCGCCACTCCAATGGCGGATCCAACTCCTCGAACAGCGCCCGACCGGCCGAGAATTCACGGGCGGCATACCACTTGCCTGACGCCTGGTTGGCCCAGTGCAGCGACATGACGCACAGGCAAGCAGCGCCGGCTGCCACCAATCCGCCGGGCACCCGCCGGCGCTGTAACACCCGGTCCGCCGCATACCCCAGTAACAGTGCCACTGGCGGCATCAGGGGCAGGAGGTATCGCGGCTGGTGCCACAGCAGCGTGTAATGCCCCAGATCGCTGGAACCAACCGAGAGGTACAGACCCAGACACACGACCACACACAGAACCAGCCGTACCCGATCGTTTGGCCGCCATACCGCGAAACCGATGGCCGCCAGATACAGCGGCCCCCACCAGTGAAATACGCTGCGCGGATCCAACATCCAGCGTACGTACTGCGTCCAATGATTCAGCAGGTCGACAAACGTGGCGGTCTGCGGTGCACCGTAATCAGCCTGCGAATCACGAACGGCATTGAAATGGTAGAGAAGATCGCCCGTGTAGTACCACAGCACGGTGGTCTCGAACGCCAGCCACGCCATGGTGCCGACGGCCACTATGGCGACGCGCCTCCACGCCCACGCGCAACGCGTGCGCCGCAGCAGCACAAACAGCCCCATCGCCGGACCGACCAGCACCGCCACTTCCTTGGCTGCAAAACCTAGCCCGATCACGACGCCCCCCGCCAAGGCCATCAACACCGGACGCCGGCACTCTTCCTCCAGCAGGCCGGGGCCCGCCAGCGAGAGCGCAGTGGATACGGCTGCAGCCGCCACGACGTCGGGCAGTGCGATGGTAGCGCCCACCAGAAACTGCGTCGTGAGGCCCAGGGCCGTCACTGCCAGCAAGGCAGCCCGTCCCCCAAACCAGCGCCGCCCCATGATCGTCACCGCCGTGAGGGCGATGGCGGCTGACAACAACGGCGGCCACATTAGCGCTCGCCAGGACTCGCCCACGAACCAGGTGGCCATACGAATCGGATACCACATCGCCAGCCGGGCCGGGAAGTTCGGCCCCACGGTCGGCATGTGGTCGGGGCTCATGTGGCGAGCCACTTCCAGGTAGAACGTGTCGTCGGAGCCGACCACTCCCGTGCGGAAGAACAGCGCCAACCCCAACAGAAGACCGATCGTCAGCGCATACACCCACCAGCGGCCCGAACGAGCGGGATTGAATTGGTCACCGGGATG
>JANQGB010000418.1 GCA_028277545.1 Phycisphaerae bacterium
ACCTGCTGTTCCGCACCCACAAGGTGGGGCCGGGCGACACCGTGCTGGTGCAGGCCGCCGCCGGCGGGGTGGGCCTGCTGTTGTGCGCCTGGGCCAAGCATCTGGGCTGCACCGTCATCGGCACCGTGGGCAGCCGGGAGAAGGCCGATCTCGCCCGCGCCCATGGCTGCGACCACCCGATCCTCTACCGCGACGAGGACTTCGTCGCCCGGGTGCGCGAGCTGACCGGCGGGGCCGGCGTGCCGGTGGTCTATGACAGCGTCGGCCAGACCACGCTGGCGGGTTCGTTCGAATGCCTGGCGGTCCGGGGCCATCTGGTCAGCTTCGGCCAGGCGTCGGGCAAGCCGGATGCCATCGAGCTGGCGACGCTGGCGGCCAAGTCGCTGACGGTCAGCCGGCCGACGCTGTTCCACTACGCCGCCAGCCGGCCGGCGCTGGAGGAGATGGCCGGCAACCTGTTCGCGGCGATCCGCGGCGGCGTGGTGACCATCGAGGTCAACCAGACTTTCCCGCTGGAACGGGCCGCCGACGCCCACCGCGCCCTGGAAGGCCGCGAGACCACCGGGTCTACGCTGCTGTTGGTGTAGCGCCTCTTCACGCTGGGTGGCATCACCCTGCGACTGCGGAGCGGCTTCAGTGAATCGAATGTGCCTTACTTCTTTCGGCACTCGATGAATGTTGATCATGATTGGCTTCACCGAGCTTGAGCAGTCCCTCTGGCAATGGTCGACCGGAGATCTTCAACACCGACCGGGCAGCCAGTTCACCAACACCGGATTCACCGCCACCCTCGCAGCGCAGCAGATCGCCATCTCCATGGACGCCAAAGGGAGGTTCATGGACAACGTCTTTGTCGAACGGCTATGGCGGTCGTTGACGTACGAGGACGTCTACCTGCGCGCCTACGAGACCGTGGCCCAGGCCCGCGCCGGGATCGGTAAATGTATCGGCGTCTACAACGACAGACGGTGTCATCAGGCGTTGAACTACCGCACTCCATTGGCGTTTTTCGAGGCCGGCCGCCAGCCTGCGGATATGATGGACATCGCTGACGCAATGCCCACATCTCCACAGGCTCCACAACAGCCATTGGTTGTGTCAATCGCTTAACAGACGAAACGGCATCCACCTTAGAGTCGGCCTCGAAAGGTTTGTTTGAATTCAAGCTCTTGCCAGAGGGCGTGAGACGAGGCGGATGTGGGCGACGAGGAGCCAAGCCTGTGCGCTGGCGATGGATTTCTCCCAATCCTTGGCGAGGCGTCTGCACCGCCCGAGCCAGGCAGAGGTTCTTTCGACGACCTACCGCCGCGGCAGAACTTCGAAGCCTTTGGCGGTGTCGGGACGCTTGACGATCTGAAGGGGCCAATCGACGAGTTCGGCGAGTTGTGCTGTCAGATTGGGGCCGGCGTAGCCGCCATCGGCGAACAGATGGCGCGGCCATAGGAACGCTTTGCGGATTAACTTCAAGACCATCGGCGCACCGTCGCGATCCTGGATGCTGGCGGCATGGACGACGAAACCGATCAGCAGTCCGACGGTGTCGGTGACGATGTGGCGCTTGCGCCCGCTGATCTTCTTGCCCGCAT
>JANQGB010000434.1 GCA_028277545.1 Phycisphaerae bacterium
CGGATCCTGCTCGGCGATGTCATCGAACGCCCGGGCCACCATTGCGTCGGGCAGCCCCAGCCGGCCGGCAACCGACGCCGCGTCCAGACTGCCCACCAGCAGATCGGCGCCGCGACTGTCGACCTCCTGCTTCACCCGGGCGAGCTTCTTGCCTGCGTCCTCGGGGTCGAACAGGCTCAGCACTGCCTCGGAGAGCTCCTCATTGCCGCCTGACACCCGCCATCCGCCGCCTTCGCGCGGCTCCACGAGCACCAGCGTGACGTTCGGCCGATCCAGGTTGACCTGCCGAGCCGCTTCAGTGAATCCGCTCGGGCTGCATACGCCTATCACATGAGGCAGTTTCTGGTCACCCACCAGTTTGTTTACGTGGTCGACCAGATCACCCAGGTCGATCGGCGGCAAGTCGCTCTCCTCGCCGGCAGCCAGGTGCTCCAGCGGGGCCAGAACCGAGGCGACTGCTACTCCGGTACGCCGTTTCCAGAACCACCAGCGACGATCGAATCCGTGCAGAGCAATCCGGCAGTTGCGAGGCATCTGCTTGAGCAGGGCCCGGTCGTGCCGGCGGTGGTCAGCCAGCATCTTGCGCAGGGCGCCTTCCTCGTCATGCCGGGCGGTCTCCCAGATCGACCCGTTCAGCAGCCGGCCCTTGGCCTGTTCGAGCTTGTCCTCGACCCCGGCGAGGAACTCGGTTTCCGCCCGCAATGCCTGCTTCGAGATAGCGCTCATATCCTCGACACGTTGCCTGTCCCCGGCGGTCTTGAGCTCAGAGCCGTTCCGCAGCGGGTGCAGTACCTGGCACCGGGCGGATGGCGCGTGCTGCGGCACCGGTCATTCGTACAGGTCCGGTCTGCGGGAACTCCCCGGGCTGATTGCCCCGCAGCAGCCCGCTTGCTGTCCGGAGCTGGTCCGCCGGCCACGAGTCGCGAGACGCCGCGCCCCATCGCGCCGATCACGCAGAGGATCGTCTTGAGCAGCGCAAAGAACAGCCCGGTCACCACCAGCACGACGACCAACGCTACCAGTAGCTCTACCTTCATGAGCAATGCCTGTCTGCGCGCCCCGGCGGACCGAATTCAAGGTTACAGCTCCGTCCCGCAATGTATGCAATACAAGTGACCTCGATCCGGGTACGAGTGGCAGCTCGGACATCTCCGGACAAGTTCCACCAGTTGGCGTCCACAGTGCATGCAGAACTGATGCTCGCCGCGGACGGCTCCGCCGCACTCCGGGCACTTGCCGTTAACGGCCCCGCCAGGCAGCGGAGGCGGGCCTGATGTCCTGCCTGCCGGAGAGAGCGCTTCGAGCATCTGGGTCGCCGAGCGATACCGCCGTTCCAACCGGGTGTAGCTCTGCCGGAAGACCTCATCCAGGAGGGCGGGCACGTCACTGCGCAGCGCCCCGGGCGTCTCCACGCCCGAAGGCCGCTCGCCGACCAGCATCTCGTAGAGAATCACACCACAGGCATACAGGTCGGTACGGGCGTCTATCTCCTGCGCCGCCTTCTGCTCCGGCGACATGTACGCCAGCGTACCGGAGATGCTCTTGCCCGCTTCGGTCAACATGCTGCCCGACTGCATGATCGAGGCCGTAGTCGTGCCGCCGACCCTCCCCAGGCCGAAGTCTGTCACTTTCACGGCATCACGCGTGATGGTCACTATCTGATCCGCCGGGTGGTTGAGCAGGATGTTCGCCGGCTTGACGTCACGGTGGATGAGTCCGGCACCGTGTGCCACCTCCAGCGCCGCCAGCAGGCCCCGCATGATTTCCTGCACCGCCGGCACGGGCAGGCCCTTGGGATGGGCGTCGATCACCTCCCGCAGGGAGGGGCCGTCCACGTATTCCATGATCAGGTATGGAATCTCGGCATACGGATCCAGGTCCAGGGCCCGAACGATGTTGGGGTGCTTCAATCCATGAACTGCCACTCCCTCGCGCTGGAGATTGCGCACGTACTGGGCGTCGGTCGGAACCTTGATGGCGACGAGTTCGTCGAACATGTGGTGCCGAGCGCGCCAGACCTGCCCGAAACTACCGCTTCCGGCCAGCTCTTCGAGCAGGTAGTTGTTGATTCGGTCACCGACCTTCGGGTTGGACATGGGCAAACCCCTAACTTACAAACCGGCGTCACAGGGATTCGTCGATTCGGTCGGCCTGATAATCGCAGACCAGGAAATTATAAACCGCCGCCGAGGCGAAGCCAAGCAGCAACACGATCCAGGTCAGCGTACTGTGTCCGCTGATGCCGCCAGACAGGAAAAGGGCCACAATGACGTCCAGCAGCAGGTAGCCGGCCAACATCAACCCGGCGATTACGTTGGACTCTTTCTTCATCACCCAGCGGGCGACGAAGAACAGGGCCCAGGGGAGCACGGCCACGAAGCCCAGCCAGGCGGCCACGTATTTGATGACCTGCCAGAGGGCCTGCAACTGCTCGGGGTGTTTCCAGAACCAGATGACCCCGAACACGGACGCCACTGCCAGCACGGCGGTCAACACCTTGCCGCCCACGTATTTAGCGATGCCTTCCCACATGCCAGGTCCATCCGCTGTTAAGCCGCGCGCATTGGCCCACGGGCGAGAGCGCCCACTGTTACTGTACCCCGTTTCGCTCCGGATGGCGATTACAAAGGGGTGGGCTGGATATAACACCTCGTCGGCGACACCCGCAGAACCTGCGTGGACCACCAGCGCACGAGGATTCTGCTCGACGAAGGGGTATTCGTATCGAAGGTGGACAATATTAGGCGGCGTGCGTGCCGGCCATCGCGATCCGGCTCTTGCCGGTGGCCTTGGCCCGATACAGGGCCTGATCCGCCGCCCGAATCAGGTCGTCGGGCGACTTCGGAGCGGCATCGGCGAAGGAGGCGATGCCGATGCTCAGGCTTACCCTGGCCTGCGGTAGTTGCTCCGCCACGTCCAGCGCGAACTTGTCCGACAGGCGGGTGGCCAGAACCTGGGCCCGCTCGGCGTCGGTTTGCGGCAGCAGTATGATGAACTCGTCGCCGCCGAACCGGGCGCCCACGTCCGCTGCCCGGAGCTGACTGGCGATGGTGATGGATGCGAGGATCAACAGTTCGTCGCCGACGTGGTGGCCGAAGCGGTCGTTGACACCCTTGAAGTCATCCAGATCGATCATCATGCAGGAAAGATCGCCGGCGTAGCGGGAAACCTCGCAAAAGCGACTCTCCAGGACTTCGCCGAAGTGCCTCCGGTTGTACAGACCGGTGAGTGCGTCGCGGGACGCCAGATCGCGCAACTGGCGGGTGCGCTGCTGGACGCGCTCCTCCAGGTCGGCGTTGAGGGCGACTATCTCGTTGTGCTTGCGGGCCAGCTCGTCGGCCATCGAATCGAACGCTCCGGCCAACTCGCCGATCTCGTCGTGGCGCCGCGTGGTGCTGCGGGCGGACAGGTCACCTCTGGCGAAGCGGCGGACACACCGCGAGAGCTCGTTCAGGCGCACCACGGCGCCTCGCACGAGAAAGAACGTCAACGGCACGGCCACCAGCAACATCGCCAGGCTTACGCCTGAGGAGTAGTCGGCTGCCGCCGCCAGGTCACTCACCGTACGCCGCACGCCCAGGGCGACTCGGACATAGCCCAACAGAGGGCGGTCGCCCGATGAGGTCGGAGCCGAGGCGATGACCGGGTAGGCCACCTCGAGGTGGGCATCCTCGCCCGGCACTCTGGTCACTAACGCGGGGTCACCCAGGATGCCGTCATGGCGGTCCCAGTGATGCAGCAACTCGGCTCGTTCGGCCGGAGAGTCCAACCGGTCGGCCGATGCCAGAACGGTTCCTCGCGGATCGGTGATAGCAACGAAGCGAACTGAGGCACTCTGCGCGAACTCGTCGGCCAGGGCCTGCAGGGCGTCCAGTTCGCCGCGTTGAATCGGGTCACTGGAGCCTTTGCCCAACAGGGCGGCGACTTGCGAACACTGCTCTCGCTTCTGGCGACCGGCCAGTTGGCCTGCCAGGTCCACCAGCGATCCCCCAACCAGCCCGGCCACTCCCAGCACCACGCCCAGCACCAGGATGGTGAACCGCAACTGTAGCCCAAACCACGTCCGTTTCGGCGGGATACGTGGCCCGTTGCTGGCTGCTGTATGATCGTCCATTATCCCCCGTCCTGCCGTCTGCCTTCGCCGCGCCCTTATCTGAACCATACGATTCGATGTTTGAGACGGGCAAACGGGTTACGCAGGCCCCGGTTAGACAGCCCTTGCCAACGGGAAATACACCTGTGGAATATCGGATGTGGAGCGGACCCACTTTATATGGACCTCGGGCGGTCGGGCGACCGCGGCGGCTGACACACCACGCGGAGGCACTCACGCCAGGGGCGATAATAAACAGCTTAACAGCACTAAGACGGTGGTTTCGACGCGGCGGAGACGGACACCTCGACATCGGCTGGCAGACCGGCGCGCTCACGAAGCACGTTGAGGCGGTCCTGCACCTCGTGGGCCATGCGGGAGTTGGGAAACTCCTCGATGATGGAAACACCAACCTCCAGGGCATCGCGCCAGCGTTCTTCTGTAACGGCGAAACGAAAACGAACGCCCAGTTGAAGCAGTTTGCCCTTGACGACTTTGCGGGCCACCTCCTGTAGCTCGGCGGCTTCGTTCCGGTTGAGATACTGGTCCAGTTCTTTGAGAATCTGCATGCCGGCGTCAATGTCCAGGTCGTCGCGCTGCACGGCATGCGTGAAAGCATCCACCAACTGTTGCTTGCGCTGCTCGCGTCGCTGAGCCAACTCGTCCTGCAGGCGGGCAAACCGCGGTTCGTTGGGGAAGGCGGCCAGCAATCGCCCGATCTCCTGACCGGCCACTTCCCAGTTGTGCTCGTCGAAGAGATGTTCGATCCGTGGCAAGGCCCGGGCTACTTCCTGGTTGTAGAATTTGCTGCAAGCCCGGTTGACCTTTTCGCCCAGGCGTTGGGCCTCCTCCTTGTGGCCGAACCTCCGCTCCAGCTCCGCAACCAGGTACCGGGCGGCTTCCCAATCCTGGAGATCAATATTGGTGTGAATCGCTGCCCGCAGCGCGTTGAGTTCCTCCTGGCGATGGGCGATCGACCTGGCTCCGTCCGAGAGACGTGAGCTTTCGGCTATGGAATTGAGTATGGCCCCGTGCCGCTCGATCTCCTCGTGCAGGTCGCGAATCGTGGCAGAAACTCTCACCGTGTTGGCGTCAATCTTCAATGCAACATAGGCCAGAGCCCACACGATTATGGACGCCAGAATTGTGCCCGCGCCGACCACAATGAGCCACAGTCCTCCGCGCGTCTTTGCTGGCGAGGTAGCGGCCATCGCCGGTGGCTCATCGGCGGCGGACTCCGCAAGCGCTTTCCCCTTCGTCTCGATGGCGGCGGAATCTGGTGAATCGCCCTTCCCGTCTGCGGCCTGGGCCTCTACATCCTCGGACGGCTGGCCGGGCAAGCCGACCGGAGCCGTTTCGCCCGGGCTCTCCGCCGGCCTGAGCAGAGAGACGATGCCCAGTCCGACCAGCAGCGCCCCGCCGGCAATGGCGATAGAGCAGACGACCGTTAGAAGGTGTCTCAACTGAGTGAAGCGCGCAGCATAGGAATACATGGTGGTTGGCCTTGTCCGATAAGATCAGTTGTTGCGCCTCTCTATTGACAATCTAGGGCCGCCAGGCGTGTCCGTCAAGCTGCTACCTCGACGTCAGCCTCTTCCCTGGCCTTGTCCTCCTCGACGCGCCGGCGGAGTTCTATGGACTGCTCGAGTGCTTCGACCTCATCAGCGATCAGTGACAGAAACATAAGTACGCCGATGCCGGCTGCGAAGACACACGCAATGACGCCCCAATGTCCCATAGTCCGCCGCGCTCCCATTCGCGTCGATCACTGGTGTATCGGATGATTCGTAGCCTCAATGAGGCGATTCCCGGCTGACCTGCCCGGGTATCGAGCCGCGGGCAGACCTGCCGGCAGACCCAGTGGGGCCGCGGCACGGTGTTTGCTTGTTCCAGTTCTTCCGGCTACGCTTAACGGTGGTTCCGTGTAGCGGAATGGACGGTCGCGCCGGGTGTCGCAGCCCTTATCCAGGCGTTCACACTCCTGCGCGAACCATCCAGCTTCAATAGGCACCGCGTGTCCGCCCGCTGGCGAAGGAGGAGACGACTATGACCAAGGCGAACTTCGACTGGCCCAATCTGGACTTCGGGTACCGCGACACCGACCGGAACATTCGCTTCACCTGGCGCGATGGTTCCTGGGACGACGGTGTCCTGACAGACGACAAGACGATCCCGCTGCACATGGCCGCCACCTGCCTGCACTACGGCCAGGAGTGCTTCGAGGGCATGAAGGCCTACGAGAAGAAGGATGGCCAGGTGGTGCTCTTCCGGCCGGACGAAAACGCCCGTCGCCTGATACGTTCGTGCGAAAAGATACTCATGCCGCCGGTGCCAGAGGCGATGTTCCTCGACGCGGTCAACCGAGTGGTTAACGAGAACCGCCGCTTTGTCCCTCCGCACGGGACGGGCGCGTCTCTCTACATCCGCCCGCTGATGATAGGCACCGGGGCGGAGGTGGGCGTCAAGCCGGCCAGCGAATACATGTTCCTCATCTTCGTCACGCCGGTGGGGCCCTACTTCAAGACCGGTTTCAAGCCCATGGACCTGATCGTCGAGGAGAACGTCGACCGGGCCGCACCGCTGGGCGTGGGCGACGTCAAGGTAGGCGGCAACTACGCTGCCAGCCTGCGGGCCGGTATGCCGGCCAAGGCCAAGGGGTACGCCGACGTCGTCTACCTGGACGCCAAGGAGAAGAAGTACATCGACGAGTGCGGGCCGGCCAACTTCTTCGCCATCACCAAGGACAACCGCTACGTGACCCCGCAGAGCCCGTCGATTCTGCCGTCCATCACCAACATGTCGCTGATCACCCTGGCCGAGGAGATGGGGCTCAGGCCCGAGCGGCGCCCGGTGCCCATCGAAGAGATCTTCGAGTTCACCGAGGCCGGCTGCTGTGGGACCGCCGCCGTAATTACACCCATCGCCTCCATCACCTGGCATGATCGCAAAGCCGTATACTGCGCCGACGGAAAGCCGGGTAAGAACTGCGTGGAACTCTATAACAAACTCACCGCCATCCAGACCGGCGACCAGCCCGATCCCTACGGCTGGGTGAAGACCGTGCCCGAGGCATGATTGAGACGAGTAGGGTGCATCTTGATGCACCGGCTTGACTGGGGGCGCTTGCTCGTCAAGAGGTGCATCAAGATGCACCCTTCGAGCCTGCGTGGAACTCTATAATAAACTCAGCGCCATCCAGACCGGCGACCAGCCCGATCTCTACGGCTGGGTGAAGACTGTGCCCGAGGCATGATTGAGACGAGTAGACGCGTAGGGTGCATCTTGATGCACCAGCTTGACCGGGGACGCTTGCTCGTCAATAGGTGCACCAAGATGCACCCTACGAGCCGCCCTGCCGCTGGCGGAAGGGCGACGCACGGTCCCTGGCCAAGCCCGCGACCAGCACGCGGGTGACACGACGTGGCGCTTAACGCTGGTATAGTCCGCGCAGCGG
>JANQGB010000451.1 GCA_028277545.1 Phycisphaerae bacterium
CAGGATGCGGAGCGTCTGCGCCGGTCACCGGAAGCGGCAAGCGCGCTTAAGAACGCCCAGGTTATCGTGGTAGTGGATTCCGCCGCCGCTGGTATTGAGGGACGTTTGCCGACACTTTCTGAGACGCTGCTGGCGATCGCTTCGCCGCGACCATGAGCGCACAGGCCAAGGTACCCGAGTCCTATCTTCGCGATCGACCCGCACTGACGCGGCGCACCCGCCGCATGATCCACCTGTTGGTTCCGGTGGCGCTGGCCGGCGTGTGCGGCATGCTGGGGGCGACCGACCTGTTCGTGGCCCAGGAGCGCCTGAGCATCGATGCCCGGTTTCGACGCCGCGGGCCTCTGCCACCCGATCCGCGAATAGTAATCGTCGAGATCGGCACCGCTGCCCGGCGTGAGCTGCGCGAGGGTGACCGGCAGTTCAATCTGCGGGCCCGGTTGGCGGAGGTCATTGACCGGCTGGCTGATGCCGGCTCCCTGGTCGTCGGAGTGGACGTGTGGCTGGACGGCCGGGGCGATGAGGCCACGGACGAGCGCCTGGCCGATGTCATCTCTAATGCATCCACGGTGCTGGCGGTGGTTCATGTCGGCGGTGCCGTCGTCCGCCCCGCGGAGGTCTTCCTGGCCGCCGAGCCGGACGAAGGGTTGATCAACGTCACGCCCGATCCTGACGGTGTGCTGCGTCGTTTGCCCGCGCATCCGAACCTCAGCACACTGCACCCGGAAACGGCGGAGCCTCAGATCATACCGTTTCTCCCTTTTGTCCTGTCCTTCATCGCCCTCGATGAGGAGGCGTTTGCGTCCGGAGCGGACCCGTTGCCTACCGAGTTGGACGATGCCGGCCACACGGTGCTGGTTGGCCGGCATGTGGACCATGACACGTTGGTGAACTTCGCGGCCGGTCCGGAACAGGGCTTCACCACGCTCAGCTTTGCTGATGTTGCCTTGGGGCGTGCCGACCTGGCGCCGGTCGACGGTGCCGTGGTGCTCATCGGCGAGTCACGGGCGGTGGCCGACCAATTCACCATGCCGTTATCCATGGACCGCGTTCCGGGAGTGTACTTTCACGCCAACGTCGTGGATCAGATTCTGCAGAACCGCCCGCTGACCGAGTGGCCGGCCCCCGGTGCGCCGATGGGATGGCTGGTTGGCGTGCTGGCTTTGCTGAGCGGGTGGTATTTCTGGAACCTGCGCGAGTGGTGGCGGCGGGCCAGCGAGCGTTGGCTGCTGGCCCTCTACCTGGCGTTGGGGGTGGCACTCTTCGGAATCGGCTGGTGGGTGGCCTGCCAGTGGGCCTTCGAGCGTCGCGTGGTGCTTCCTATGGTGGCGCCCCTGGCGGTGATGGGTGGCGTTGGTCTGACCGGTCTGGTCGGGCAACTGGGCGTGACCCTGGTTGGTGCCCGGCGGCTGGCACAACGTAACCGGCAGATCGAGTCGCTGTTCGGGCGAAGCGTCTCGCCGCAGGTGCTGCAAGCCATCAAGTCGGACCCGCAGCGGATCGCCCGAACCGAAGTCCGCGACGTCTCGGTCCTGTTCTGTGACATCCGCGGCTTTA
>JANQGB010000478.1 GCA_028277545.1 Phycisphaerae bacterium
CCAGCCGCCGGCCGGGGGATACTGAGCCTGGATGATCAGCTCGCTCCTGACCGGCTCGGCCAAGCCGGGCAGACCTCGCTCCGGGGCCAGTGCGTTGAGCTGGCGCCATAGCCGCTCGGTAATGAACGGCATGAACGGGTGCAGCAGTCGCAGGGTCTGGTCCAGCACGAAGGCCAGGACCTGCCTGGCCGTCCCGGAACCACCCGGCGACGCGTCATCGCCGAAGAGACGCGCCTTGGTCAGCTCAACGTACCAGTCGCACAGGCTGTCCCAGAAGAATTCGCGCAAGTCCTTGATGCACTGGGCGAACTGGTACCTTTGAAGTTGGTCGTTCGTGCGGCGGACGGTCCGCGACAACCGGGCCAGAATCCAGCGGTCCTCCGGCGGCAGACTGGCCACATCAATCGTCTCGAACGGCGTCCCCTCCAGGTTCAGGAACGCGAAGCGGGCGGCGTTCCACACCTTGTTGGCGAAGTTGCGGCCCAACTCGAACTTGTCAGATGTCTCCAGGGCTACGCCTAGTTCCTCTTTGAGCGAGGCGTCGGCCCATTGGGTGGCGAAGGACTGCTGGCAGCTCTTGCACTTGACCTTCTTCAGGTCAGCCGGCTTCTTGTTCTTGGGCACCACGGCGGTCTGCGGCGTCAGGTGCTTACAGTGGGGACACAGGTAGTCCACCGGCATGCGGACGTCCTGGGTCTCGGTGGCCATATCGGCGATGGAGTAGCGCAGGGCGTCGGCACCGTACTGGTGGATGATGTCCACCGGGTCCACGCCGTTGCCCTTCGATTTGCTCATGGTCTCGCCGCGACCATCCAGCAGTTTGGTGTGGATGTAGACGTGGCGGAAGGGTACATCGCCCACCAGGTACAGACCACTCAGCACCATCCGGGCCACCCACAGCGTGATGATGTCACGCGAGGTGATCAGCACGCTGCCGGGATAGTAGAACTCGCGGCCCAGTTCTTTCTCTTTGTCAGCGTCCGGCCAACCCAGCGTGCTGAACGGCCAGAGCTGAGAGCTGAACCAGGTGTCGAGGACGTCTTCGTCGCGTATCAGACCCAGCGACTCCAGCCTCGCGATTACGCCGTCATCATCCTCCAGCAAGCACACGTGCAGGCACCCGGGGCCCTCGCGTACAGCTACTTGATCTCCGATGAGGTTGCCGACTGCTTCTCGAGCGGACGCCAATGCTGCTGTATCGTCGGATGCCATAGCCCAAACGGGTATGCGGTGTCCCCACCAGAGCTGCCGGCTGATGCACCAGTCGCGCTTTTCGCCCAGCCAGTCCTGATAGGTCTTGGTGTAGCGATCGGGGAAGATCTTAACACGTCCGTCTTCCACCGCGTCGATCGCAGCCTGCGCCAGACCCGGCGCAACAGTCCCGTTCGCAAGCGTTACCCCAAACGAGCCGCGAACTTCAGTTCGCGCGGACGTACCCGAGCCGCGAACGCCAGATAGCGCGGGAATCTCCGCTCCAGACGAGCCGCGAACTTCAGTTCGCGCGGACGAGCCCTGCTGAGAAGCACGCCCTCGCTCAACCACCTCCGCCGCCGCCCCCGAGTTCTGGTCAAAGGACCAGGTGATAAGTGAACCAGCTTGTTGCTGAACGTACTCGATACCCGCGGTCAGATCAGCGCCCGGTTTGATAAACCGGGCGGATCCGCGCCTGGTAAACCATCGTGGCGCGTTTGGCAGCTTGAAGCTCTGGTTGAGACGTCGTGACGCTGCCCCTTTGAACAACTTCTGTAATTCGTTGCCCGGTCGATCCGTTTGACAAAGCACGTGGACATGGTTCGGCATGATGGCTGCCGCCAGCAATTCGATCGCGTGGCGTTCGGCGGTCTCGGCTATCGAAGCCAGCAGACAGCGCGACTGCTCAGCGTTCAGACGAATCGGTTCGCCTTCCATTCGCTCGATGGCTTCGTTTCGTATTTGCTGGTCGTCGGCATCGTACGGCTCGCCTGGAGCGTTGTGCAGGATGTGTCCAGCGTCGGCGTCGGGTACTCGGGAGACGAAGCCACGCTCGTCGCCTGGTAACCATGTGCCGTAGGTGGTCCAGGTCAGTAGGACTGCGCCCGCGGATAGATCGGGGGTTGGGCGAAGTGGCGGTCTTCGTTCGGGGTCGTCCGCGCGAACTGAAGTTCGCGGCTCGTCTTCGTCCGCGCTTTGTGGCGTTCGCCCTTCGTTTTCGTCCGCGCGAACTGAAGTTCGCGGCTCGTTTTCGGTTTCGGTGATGTCGCCCATGCGCACGAACCACTGGTCGGAGAGGTATGGCTCTATGGGTGTCTTGCTGCGGTCACTGTGACCCAGGTCGATCTCGCGGTCTTCGATGTGGTGCAGGAAGCCCAGCCGATCCAGATCCGCCACCACGCGCTTGCGCCCGTTGCTGGCGAATTCCAGGCCGGCGTAGCGGTCGCTGTTAGGGTTGGTTGAGCCGTCCGGCTCGAT
>JANQGB010000532.1 GCA_028277545.1 Phycisphaerae bacterium
GATAACGTGGCCTGCGTGATCCCCGGCTTCCGCAACACGCAACAAGTGGCCTGTAACCTGGCGGCCGCTGGCAGACCCCTGGCAACCGGCGACGTCGAGTATCTTCGCTCCGTCTTCGCGCAGGGCTGATCTCGGAGGGCGGGCGTTTCGGGGTTAATGGCGATCCCTCTCTCCCGGGCGGCGTTGCCGGGAGGCGTACGCCCGAGCACAGGGCCCTGGTGCCTGCGTCACTGGCAAAAGCTCAGCTTGCCCACTGTGGCCAGACAGCGGACAATCGACCGAGACACATATCGCATTCTCGAGTCACGGAGCGAGCAAATGGCTACCTACATCATTCTCAGCGAGCTGGCCCCGGAGGCTATGCGCGATCCTGCCGAGTTCCGCCAACTGGCCGACAAGGTCAAGGCCCGGATCAAGGAGCAGTGTCCCAACGTCCGCTGGAAGGACAGTTACGCACTGATGGGCCGCTTCGACGTGATCGACATCGTAGAGGCCGACAACCCGGCCGAGGTCGAGAAGGCAGCCATGATCATACGCTGCTACGGTCACGCCACGACAGAGACAATGCACGGCACGCCGTGGCAGGACTTCATCGCCAGTCTTTAGGCCCTGGCGCAGTGCCCAGCGTTTCCGGCGTTCTCGATCGGCGTGTATAGCGGGCGGCCACGACGTTCGGGCGTCCGCGCGAACTGAAGTTCGCGCCTCGTTACGGTCCTGTAGCTTCGAGGCGTTTCACTAGCGCCGGAACAGGCCGCCTCCCGGGTCGCGGGCCTCCCCTTCCGCCCGGTAGCCAGGTCTCCGGTTGGCAGTAGCCGGCACGGTGCGGGATCTGCTCACTCGTAGGCCCGAATTCCGGTAACCGCCTCCCCTACCACCAGCGTGTGTATGTCGTGAGTGCCTTCGTAGGTGAAGACACTCTCGAGGTTGCACATGTGGCGCCCGCAGGTGTAGTCGTCGCAGATGCCGGCCGCGCCAAGGATGTCACGCGTCAGCCGCGCCGTCTTGAGGGCTACTTCCACGTTGTTCATCTTGGCCATCGAGACTTCGTGGTGCCTGGCCTGACCGGCTGCCTTGAGCTGGCCCAGGCGGTGAACTAACAGGTGCCCCTTGGTGATCTCGGTTATCATCCAGGCCAGCTTCCTCTGTACCAGTTGGAAGCTGGCGATTGGCTTGCCAAACTGGACGCGAGTCTTGGCGTAGCTCAGGGCCTCCTCGTAGCAGCCGATGGCAGCACCGAGCGCTCCCCAGGCGATGCTGTAGCGGGCCTGGTCCAGGCAGGACAGCGGCGCCCGCAGGCCGACCTGCGAACCTGGAAGCAGACTCTCCTGGGGAATGCGGACGTTGTCGAAGACCAGTTCCGACGTCACGGAAGCCCGCAGGGAGAACTTGTTGTGGATCTCGGGGGCCGAGTAACCCGGCAGGCCCTTCTCCACCAGGAAGCCGCGAACCTGGCCGTCGAGCTTGGCCCAGACGATGGCCACGTCGGCGATGGTTCCGTTGGTGATCCACATCTTGGACCCGTTGAGCACGTAATCGCCGCCGTCACACCTGGCAGTCGTGCGCATGCCGCCGGGATCGGAGCCGAAATCGGCCTCGGTCAACCCGAAGCAGCCGATCAACTTGCCAGTGGCCATATCGGGCAGCCACCTCTGCTTCTGCTCCTCGGTGCCGTAGGTGTAGATAGGCCACATGCACAGGCTGGACTGCACGGAGACGAAGCTGCGCAGGCCGCTGTCGCCGCGCTCCAGTTCCTTGTTCATCAAGCCGTAGGCGATGGGGCCCACGTTCGTGCAGCCGTATCCGTCAAGGTTGGCGCCCAGCATGCCCATCTCGCCCATCTGGGGGATCAGATCGGCGGGGAACGTTCCTTCCCGGAAGTGCTCGGCGATGACCGGCGCCACCTTCTCGTCGACGAAGGCCCGCACGGTCTGAGCTATCAGGCGCTCCTCATCAGTCAACAGTTCCTCTAATTTGTACAAGTTCTGCCTTACCTCCTTCCGCCGGGCTGCCGCCTGTGGCCGGCCGTCACCCGATAAGATAAGAAGTCCCTCGACGACGGGCAACTCATACGTACAAGCAGAATCTAGCTGCCGCCATCGGCCGGGAACCGGGGGCCGCCGGGACATCATCCGGTGACGGTCGTGCGGCGAGCGGGCGTCACCGGCCGCTGACAGGATCGACGAGTCAACGCCGCCGCCGCATGTCATGCGTACGGGCAACCTGCACGACGGTCAGACAGGTAACCGTTAGCGACAGCAACGCCAGGACCGAAGCCGCCAGGGAGACGACCCCGTAGCGTACATCCGCCCCGCCCAGGAACAACGCCAGTGACACCACCGACACCAGCAGAGCCACAATGGCGAACCCGCAACTGACAATCACCGCCGCCGGGGCCGGCAGGGACCTGTGGCGTCGAGCCAGAGTATGGCACTCCTGGCAGTACCGGTTCCCATCCAGACCAGCACGAAGCAACGTGTACATCCCGCAGGCCGCGCACTCACCGGGCTCGAGACCCTCGTCCGCACGTCCCTTGTCGGCCCGGAACTTCGCCGCCAGAACGCCGAACGCCCTGGTGGTCTGCTTGAACCGGAGCAAGCTCCGGGCATCTCCTGGATTGCGGTCGGGGTGATACTCGAAGGCCAGACGGCGATAGGCGGTCTGGACTTCCCGGAGACTGGCGGTGGACACCAGCCCCAGGGTCTCGAACGCCGACGCCACGGTCATGGCTTCGTCAGCCTGCACGGATGAGTCTGGTCCCGAATCAGACAAAGGGCACGCTCCGCATAGGCTCCGGCTTGAGAGCCGTGTGCCAGACGCTCAGAACCATGATGCTGACGAACAGGGCCAGCAACAGCAGCGGTACAGCCGTTCGCCAGGCTACGCCGAGAACCGCCTGCACCTCCTGCCATTGCGGCTCCATCCAGCGGACGCAATCCGCCAGCGTCTGCCGGTACGCGCCGGGAACGCCGTCGTCATGGTCGCCCGGCGATCGGCACCGGTGTCCCCGACGCCCGGACGCGGCCAGCATCACGGCGCCGGCAGCCGCCGCGACACCCAGACCGATGGTCAGCGTCCGCCTGGCAACATCGAACCTGCCAGCCCCGCTCGCGGCCGGCAAGGCGCGTGCGGCGCCTAGCAAGGCCAGTCCGACCAGTGCGGCTACTACCGCCAGCGTCAGCCATCGGCGCCCCACAGCATCGGGACGACCCTCCGGCGGGCGTTTCCACCGCTCGCGGTGCGTAGCGACGGCGCAAGCGACGCCGGCCGACAGGGGAGTATCCGCAGACATGAAGGACCAGCCCCAGCGCCCGGAAACCAGCGGGCGCAGGTCATCGGCATATTCAGCGTGGTCTCCGATGGCCAGAATGGCCCACTCCGCGCAGGCTTCCTCGCTGGCTCGTCGATATTTGCGGAACGCCCACCAGGCCAGCGGATTGGCGAAATACACGCATTGACCCAGCCGACCGATCAAGGTCCAAAGGGCGTCGAAACGCAGGACTGCCACGAACTCGTGCAAGACCGCCGAACGCACCAGACGCCGATACACGGCGCCCGTCACCGTCGCGGGCAGGATGATGGTGGGCCGGATTATGCCGAAGGACGTCGGCTTGTCCACCGCATCGCTGCGCAGCACCTGTACGTGACGCAGTAAGCGCAGTGCCGGACCAAGTGCGCGCTGACCCTCATCCGACAAGCCCACGCCGAGCCGCATCGGCAGGCTGTAACGTCGCCACAGACTGAGGCGCACCAGGGAGTGGATCAAGAGCCCGAACAGGACAACGGCGACCAGGCCGGCGGCCTGGACGATGAGCGACGTCACTGCCTGGGGCCAAGCGCACACCACGCGTCCGGCCCAAGCGGAACCACCAGCCGTCAGCTCGAGAAGCGTTAACACGGGAAACGCCATTACTACCATCAGCCAGACCCAGCTTCGCCAGGCCGCTCGCCGGCGCAGCGCGGCGGCCGTCACCGCTGCGGCGACCAGGTACAGCAGCGCGGTCTTCAGGCTGACCGTCAGCCAGGTAGCGATCACAGTCTCGGCGGTGAAGTGTTGCACGTCGCGGGCCTCGCAATTCGGCCGTCCATGGCGAGGACTTCCCTACGACATAAATAGCAGGTGCTGACAGAAATGCAAAGCCCCGGGCGTGGAAGCCCGGGGCTTGGTTCTGCTGTTGTGTGCCAACTGGTGGCTGGCGGCGGTTAGCCGGCAACCTCGGGAACCGGCCCCGCCAGAGTCTCGTACTGCTCCATGACCGACTTGTCACCGCTGCACACCAGGTCGATGTCGCGGCGAACGGATGGCAGGCTGGACTCGATGAAGCGCCGGGCAACATGCTGCTTGCGCTCGTTGTCAACCGCCTGGCGGAGCAGCAGGTGACCAATGAACACTGCAGCGGCCGCATCCACCAACTTGCGACCGTAGAGGTCCATGTAACCGGGGCCCTCCTCCTTCACCATGGCGACACCCTTGAGCACGAGCTCTTTGCCCTCGTCCAGCTTCTGCCTCAGAGCGTGCAGGGAACCATCGGTGTACTCAAACTCCTCGAACTCGTTGACCCGCTTCTCGAACGCTCCTCCACACACGCCGCGAACCGCGGCCACGACCTGCAACTGGCTCGTGCCTTCGTAGATCGTCGTGATGCGTGCGTCACGCAAGTGACGCTCTACGGGATAGTCGGTCATGTAACCGCTTCCGCCAAGCACCTGCAGGGCGTCGTTGGCCACGCGGCAACACATCTCCGAAGCGTAGTACTTGCTCATCGGCGTGAGCATACCGTTCAGACGTTTCAGTGTTCTGGAGAGCCCCTTGCGCCGTTTCAGCTCGGCCTTGTCCTGGGGCGGATCCGACTCCAGCACGCGGAGGTTGTTGTACTCCAGATCGCAGACCCGGCTGGTCTCGTAGGTCAAGGCCCGGGCGGCTTCCACCGCTACCTTCATGTCGGTGACCATCTCGGCCACCGCCGGCAGGCGCTCGATGGCCATGCCAAACTGCTTGCGCTTGGCGGCGTAACCGCGGGCCACCCGGAAGGCAGCTTCCGCGATGCCCAGCGACTGGGCCGCAATCCCGACTCGGGCGCCGTTCATCAGCGACATGACGTAACGGATCAGCCCGAGCTGCCGGTCTCCTATCAGCTTGGCCGGCACATCGTCGTAGACCAGTTCGCAGGTCGGCGAGCCGTGAATGCCCAGCTTCTCCTCCAGGTGGCGGACGGTCATTCGCGGGCTGCGCTCGGACAGGAACAGGCTCAAGCCGCGACCATCCTTGATGTCCGGCTCGCTCCGGGCCAGGGTCAGCAGAATTTCGCCGCAGCCGTTGGTGATGAACCGCTTGACGCCGTTGAGCCGCCACTGGCCGTCGTCGTCCTGCCAGGCCCGCAGATTCACCGCCTGCAGATCGCTGCCCGCGTCCGGCTCGGTCAGCACCATGGCCCCCGTCAACTCGCCGGCGGAAAAGCGAGGCAGGTACTCGTCCTTGATCGCATCGTCGGCAAAGGCGTTGATGGTCTCGGCTATGCCCTGCAGACCGAAGATGTTCATCAGCGAGGCGTCCGCCCGGCTGACTATCTCGATGGCCATGGTGTAGACCAGGTTGGGGCAGTTCAGCCCGCCATACCTGCGCGGCAGAGTGAACCCCATCAGGTCGGCCTGGGCCAGCGCTTTGAGGTTCTCACGCACGCCCGCACCGAGGGTCACCGTACCGTCCTCGTTGAGCGTGTTGCCCTCCCGATCGACCTGCTCCGCCCGGGGGGCGATCTGGTTGCCGGCCACATCGCCCACGATGGCCAGAATACGCCGGTAGTTGTCGATCGCGTCGTCGGCGTCCAGCGGCGCGTAGTCCTTGCCGGGCCCATCGATCTTCGTGAAGTTGTCTTCCTGCACGGTGGCCAGTTCAGCCAGGTCCAGATGATCGAACAGGAATCGAATGTCGTCGTTATCGTCAAAGAAATTTGGCATGGCCTACCAACCCGCTGGGTCCGTCAGGATTCGCTACTCTCAGTCCACCGCTTACGAGGCACGCTCTTTAATGGCCTTGATCATCATGGGGACGACCTTGTTCAGGTCACCAACGATGCCGTAATGTGCTACGGAGAAGATCGGCGCCTCCTTGTCCCAGTTGATGGCGATGATCTTGGCGGATTCCTCCATACCGGCCCGGTGCTGCACCGCCCCGCTGATTCCGCAGGCGATATACAGTGCCGGCCGGACTGTCGTGCCGGTCTGGCCGACCTGGTGATCCTTGGAGATGAACCCGCCATCCACCGCCGCCCGCGAGGCGCCAACCGCGCCGCCGATAGCGCCGGCCAGGTCGTGAATGACCTGGAAGTCGTCCTTGCTGCCAACGCCACCGCCGCCGGCCACTATTGTCCGGGCTGCTTTGAGGTTGACCTTGCGCTCTTCCCGGTGCCGCTCGACGAGTCTTACCGCCAGATCGGAGTCCTTGAACTCGACCTTCTCCTCGACGATAGCTCCGCTGCGTCGCGGGTCGCCTTCTCCCAGACGCATGACCCCCTCGCGAACAGTCGCCATCTGCGGCCAGCGCTCCGGGTTGACAATCGTGGCGATGATGTTGCCCCCGAAAGCGGGGCGGATCTGCAGCAGCAGGTTCTTGTGGACCTTCTTGGTTTTGGCTTCGGTGTAATCGCCGATGTCCAGGTCGGTGCAGTCGGCCGTCAGGCCTGCCCGCATCTCTGACGCGACTCGTGGTGCCAGGTCACGGCCGATGGGCGTGGCGCCGTAGATCACGATCTGCGGCTTGTGCTTGGCCACCAGCGAACACATGACGCGTGAGTAGGTCATGGTGCGGTAGTGTTCCAACTCGGTGTCGTGAACCGTGTAGACCTGATCCGCACCGTGAGCGATCAAACGGTAGGACAGTTCGCGGACATTCCAGCCGGGCAGCACCGCCGCCATTTTAACGCCCAACTGATCGGCCAGCTCGCGGGCCTTGCCGCACAACTCCAGCGACACGTCATTCAGACTGCCGTCTTCCTGCTCCGCGAATACCCAGACTTCGCCGTCACGATTAGGTTCGATCATCTCGCCTACCCAACTAACTACAAGCCAGCCCTAAGTGTCCGCCGCCCACGATCTAACCGGAGTCGCCAATAACCAATACATTTCCGCCATGCCAAGTAGCCGTTCCGACCTTCCGACATTGTGGCTCGTTGAAGTTTTGACCGTTCGCCGTTTCGCAGTGTCGCAGTGTCGCAGTTTCGCACTTTTGACGTTTTGCCGTTTTGCCGTTTTGACTTTTTGACGTTTTGACTTTTGGCCTTTTTGCCGTTTCGGCGTTTCAGCGTTTCAGCGTTTACCCAAGTGTGTGATCCACAATAAGCTCATGGATCATCTGCCGCACGCCCTCTTCGGTCGGCGGAACTTCCGTGTATCCCTCTTTGGTGAGCACGATCGACTGAACTCGGTGCACCTTGGTGGGCGAGCCCGAGAGACCGCACCACTGCAGGTCCGCTTCGATCTTGTCGAGATCCCAGGCTTCCATGACCAGGCCGTTCATCTTCAACGTCTCGAGGCGGCGAGCGTGCTCATCCTCGCGCTCGCTGTCGGTAGCATCCGGCATGGCGGCCGCTACCTGGCGCTTCAACTCGTCGACGGTGCGAGTTCGCTTATAGCGCATGACGCGTCTGGCAGCGGCCGGCCGGGGCACGTTGGCCGTATCCAGCACCGTGATCATCAGGGGCAGCCTCGCCTCCAGGATCTCCCATCCGTTGCCGACGTTCCGCCGCGCTCGCGCCGTCCGCCCGTCCAGTTCCTCGAAGCGTTCGAAGTAGGTGATTTGCGGGATGCCCAGCTTCTCGGCCATCTGCGGCCCCACCTGGGCCGTGTCGCCATCGATGGCCTGCCGACCGCAGAAAACCAGGTCGAACTTCCCCACCGCCTTGACCGCCTGGCTGAGGATGTAGCTGGTAGCCAGCGTGTCGCTGGCCGCCGCCCGGCGGTCGGTGATCAGAATGGCCCGGTCGGCGCCGCGGAACAGGCACTCCCGCAGAACCGCGGTAGCGCCCGGCGGTCCCATACTTAGCGCCGTCACCGTCCCGCCGTGCTGATCACGAACCTGCAGGGCAGCCTCCAGGGCGTGCAAGTCCTCGGGATTGAAGATCGCCGGCAGCGCGGCCCGGTTGACAGTCCCGTCGTCCTTCATCGCCTCGACGGTGACGTTGGCCGTATCGGGAACCTGTTTAACACATACAACGCAATCGTAGCTCAATGTTGCTCTCCGTTCGCTACGAGCCGAATTCAGTCCCGCAGACGGTAGCGGGCGGCTCCGGGTGCGTCAAGAAACTTGATCGCACCGGCGCCCCGGACTACATTTACGCGGCTTGGCTGAACCGGCGGGCGCAATCCGCACAACAGAGGAGCCGATTATGCAAACGCTTCACGGCACGCTGCTTAGGCCGCGCTCGGCAACCGACTGCGAGCTTACTCCCAGCGCCATCGTCCGCATCGGAAATGACGGCAAGTTCGCCGAGGTCGGCCCCGGCCAGACTGGCGCGAGCGATGCGGTCGGTGGGGATGGTTGCTGGATCCTCCCGGGTCTTATCGACGCCCACCTTCACCTGCCACAGTGGGACCGCCGCGGGATCGACGGGCTGGCCCTGACCGAATGGCACGAGGAAGTGGTCTTTCCGGCCGAGGCGCGGATGGAAGACGCCGACTTCGCCGAAGCGTTGGCCGAGGACTTCGTGACCGGCACCATTGCCAACGGTACGACTACCGTGGCCGCGTTCGGCAGCCCATTTGCCGAAGCCACGGAGCGTGTCTTCGAGGTGTTGGCCCGCCGCGGCCTGCGAGCGATCTACGGGCGAATGCTCAACGACATGCACTGCCCGCAGAAGCTCTGCGAGCACGCCGACCGGTCGCTGGACGAAGCCCGGGCACTGGCAGCCAAGTGGCACGGGGCCGAGAATGGCCGGCTGAGCTACGCCTTCAGCCCGCGTACGCCGGTCTGCTGTAGCGAGGAACTCATGCGCGGGGCGGCCGCCCTGGCCAAGCTGCTCAACTGTTATATCCAGAGCCACGCCGGCGAGTCCGCGGCCGAAGTAAGCGCCGTCCGCGAACGATTCCCCGACAACCTCGACGACATCGACGTCTACGCTGAGATGGGTCTTCTGACTCCGCGGACCCTGTTAGGTCACGGCGTAGTGCTCAACCAGGATCAGCGCCACCAGGTAACCGAGACCGGGACCACTCTCGTTCACTGCCCCACCGCCAACCTGTTCCTCGAGAGCGGGCTTATGGATTACGTCGCTCACCGCAAGGCGGGTGTGCGTATGGCTTTGGGCAGCGGCATCGCCGGCGGACCTGATCCGTTCATGCCCCGCGTGGCCGTCGAGTGCCTGCAGACCGCCAAGGCCCTCAAGGTCCACGCCATCCCCCGCGGCTCCCACAAGCCGCCGGCGCCAGCCGAGGCCTGGTGGATACTCACCCACGGGGCGGCCGAGGCGCTCAGCATGAGCGATCGCATAGGCGCCATCGAAGAGGGCTACGAAGCCGACTGCCTGGTGGTCCGCCCCGAGAAGTGGATCTCCGGACTGCCATCCGAGCAGCAACCCTCCGCACTGCTCTACACCCTCCGCCCCCATCAGATCGAGCACGTCTACATCGCCGGCCGGCGCGTGGGGCCGTAGGCTGCGTATTATTAGCGACGTACACGACCCAGAACGACAACCCCATACCCACCCCGTACGGGCGTAGCAGTAGGGTGCATCTCGATGCACCTGTGCCGGTGTTTGTGCCCTCCGAGTAAATGGTGCATCAAGACGTACCCAACAGGCTTGCTGCGTGCATGCAGAGCGGTAGGGTGCATCTTGATGCACCTGTTCCAGTGTTTGTGCCTGCCGAATGAGCGGTGCATCAAGATGCACCCTACAGACCCAAAACGACACGTCCAAGCGCAGCAGGCTCGATCATGCCCGCCCCGGTAGGGGCGGAGGCACATAGCCACGAGTGGAGCGCAGCGCAACTCGTGGACGAGCGGTCGCCTGATCAATTCTGTGCCCTGGCGGGGCACAGCGGTAGCAC
>JANQGB010000057.1 GCA_028277545.1 Phycisphaerae bacterium
TGGCCATCCTGGACGATCTTGTGCAGCAACGCGGTATGGGGTTGATCTTCATCAGCCACGACCTCAACCTGGTGGCCTCTTTCTGTGACCGCATCATCATCATGTACGCCGGCCGCATCATGGAGGTCTGCGCCGCGGCCGATCTGCACCAGGCCAAACATCCCTACACCCGCGGGCTGCTCAATTGCCTGCCGCAGATCGATACGCCCGCCGGAGAGCTGCAGGTCCTCGAGCGTGATCCGGCCTGGCAGAGGGATGCGCCATGATTGCGGTCGACGGGCTCAGCGTCACCTTCGGGAGAGGTCCCCGCGCCGTAAAGGCGGTGCAGGGGGTTTCTTTTAGTGTCGAAGAGGGCGGCATTTTCGGTATCGTCGGCGAGTCGGGTTCCGGCAAATCCACGGTGTTGAATGTCTTAAGCGGGCTGAATCGCCGCTGGACCGGCAGCGTCACCATCGATGGCGAGCGCCAGGGACAGGCCCGGGCCCGCGCCTTTCACAAGAAAGTCCAGATGGTGTTCCAGGATCCCTACGGCTCACTCCACCCGCGCCACACCGTGGACCGCATCCTTTCCGAGCCCGTGGCCATTCACGGACTCGGAAAAGTGGAATCGCGCATTGCCAAAGCCCTCGAAGACGTCGGGCTGGGGCCCGAGTTCCGTTTCCGCTATCCCCACCAGTTGTCCGGCGGCCAGCGCCAGCGGGTGGCCGTGGCCCGGGCTCTGATTCTCGAACCGCGCGTTCTCCTCCTGGACGAGCCGACCTCGGCCCTCGATGTTTCGGTGCAGGCCGAAGTGCTCAACCTGCTGACGGGTTTGCAGCGCCGGCGCAACCTGACCTATATCCTGGTCAGCCACGACCTGGCCGTCGTGGCCCACATGTGCGGCCGGATTGCGGTCATGAACCGCGGTGCGATCATCGAGGAATTGACGGTGGAGACATTGCGCAAGCGCCGTCCCGAGCATCCCTATACCCGGCAACTGCTCGACGCCAGCCTGGGGTACAACCGCGAAGCCGCCGATATGCTGGAAGAATTTACTTTAGAGACGTAGATCTCCGGAAGAGGGTTTCATATATTTCGGTGGCGCAGAATGAATGTGCAGCATAGACCGCAAGAGGAGAACGCCGCATGGACCGCAAACTGGCCCGGAAAGTCGCCGACCTTCACCAGCAGGCCTTCATCATCGACGCGCACTTCGACCTGCCCTGGGATGTTGCCAACCAGCGCGACCGCGGCCGCAAAGATGTGATTGCCTCCCAGTATCTCGATCGCTTCCGGCAGGGCGGTTTCAACCTGATCGTATCTGCTGTTTTCATCGAAAACTATTTTCTGCCGGAAATGGGCCTGCGCAAAGCCCTGGGACAAATCAGCCATATAGTGGAAGAGCTGGATGACCTAGCCGACAGCATGTGTCTGTGCCGCAGTCTGGAGGAACTCCGCGCGATCCGCAAAAATGGCCGTGTGGGATTGCTGCTCTCGCTGGAGGGCGCCGACCCGCTCCAAAACGACCTGAACCTGCTGCGGGTCTTTTATGATCTGGGCGTCCGTGGTCTGGGCCTGACCTGGAGCCGGCGCAATTACGCGGCCGACGGCTGCGCCTTTTCTGCCGACGCCAAGGCGCGTCCCTGCGGTTTGACGAATTTCGGCCGCGCCCTGGTAGAAAAAGCCCAAGACCTGGGCATGCTGGTGGACGTGAGCCACTTGAACGAGGCCGGCTTCTGGGATGTCATGGAAGTGGCGGCCCGGCCCGTGATCGCCTCCCATT
>JANQGB010000600.1 GCA_028277545.1 Phycisphaerae bacterium
GGCCGTGGTGATGGTCTGGAAACGGAACTCTCTGCGGCTGGCTGAGGCCCGGGACGCTTTCGCGGCGGCTGCTGCGGGCATCGTCAGCGAATTTGAAGAAACCGGGAGTCTGCCCGAGTTCTACACTGCGGGCGGACAGAGTCACCTGCGGCCGCAGGACTTCCACTACATGGACCCACAGGTGGCCCGGCGGTTCGGTGCCACGACCGACCGGCTGATCGTCGCCCACAGCGGGCCCGTCCGGCAGATCCTTCGCCCCGAAAAGCGCGTGGTGGCCGTCCGCGAGGCGGGCGACATCCTGGTCCTGGTGATGCCCGATGCAGAGTTTCGAGAAGAGTACCAGCGACTTCAGGAGCAAGCCGGTGCCGCCCACGCCCTGGACCACCTCCAGCGGGACAGCGACTACACGCCCTGAGCCGCTGCGGGTCGGCAGACTATTTCCACAACCGGGTTGAACCCGGCGCCCAAGCTGCTATACTCTCGCGTTTCTGCCTCGTGTCGTTGAGCGAATGAGGGGGGCGGCTATGCCCAAGATGAAGACACATAAGGGAACCAAGCGGCGGATCCGCGTGACTGCCAGCGGCAAGGTTCGGTACAAGAAGTCGTTTGCCGGGCACCTGATGAGCGGCAAGACCGGCAATCGGGTGCGGCGCGCCCGCAAGCCGAGTTTCATCTCCGGCGCGGTTGCCAAACGTATTCGCCGGGCGCTGGGCGAATAAGCCCGCCGGGCGTACGCTGAAGGAGAGGCATAATGCCACGAACACGCACTGGAGCGGCCCGCCATCGCCGGAAGGTCCGGCTGTTCAAAGCTGCCCGCGGATACCGCGGTGGCCGCAGTAAGCTATACCGCACCGCCAAGGAGGCTGTCACCAGGGCAGGCGCCTTCGCCTATCGGGACCGGCGGACGCGAAAGCGCGACTTCAGAACCCTGTGGATCACGCGCCTGACCGCGGCCTGCAAGGCCCGCGGAATGCAGTACAGCCGGTTCATCTACGGAGTGAACGCCGCTGGCATCATCCTCAATCGCAAGATGCTCAGCGAGATGGCCATCCACGACCCCAAGGGTTTCGATAAGATCGTCGAACTAGCCAAGGAAAACCAGCAGAAGAGCGCCGCCTGATTCTCCCGTGACGGGCTCTGACTTTCTCCGACCCCGCCCCCGGCTGTGTGCCGATGGCGGGGTCGCTACTTGCGCTCCGCCCTGGCGGCTGCCAGCCGCCGGTAGAGGTCGTCGATCCTGGAGACCATCCTCCGGTGGTCGAACATCTCCAGGCACCGTTGGCGCCCTTCGCGGCCCAGGCGCAGCCGTGTCTCTGGCGCTCTGGCCAGCGCGCTAACGGCGTCGGCCAGGCCGGTCACGTCGCCGAAGCGGACCAGCGTTCCCGTGACGTCGGGCACCACCACCTCCGGCGCCCCGTCGTTGTCGAAGCTGACCACCGGAACCTCCATGAGCAGGGCCTGCGGCAAGGCCCGGGGCAGCCCTTCCCAGCGCGAGGCGTGAAGCAACACATCACATCCGGAAAGTAACTCCGGTATCCGCCCGGGCGGAACCAGGCCGGTAAGGTGGACGCGATCGCGCAGGCCGATCCGACTCAACTCGGTCTCGTACCGCTGGCGGTCGCGCCCATCGCCCACCCATACGAAACGCAGGTTGTCCGCGGCACTCACCATCCGCGGCATCGCCTCGATGATCTCGTCGTACCCCTTGTTGCGAAACAGGCGGGCGATGGTTCCCACCACGACTGTTTCCTGATCGATACCCCAGTCGGCCCGCACTCGGGCCCGCTCGCTGCTGTGGGGATTGAACTTGTCCGTCTCCATGCCTGAGTGAATGGAGGTGAACAGGTCAGCTGCGCCGATCCCGGCAGCCACCGCCTGATTGGTCATGGCGTCGCCAACGCTGATGAAGGCATCGGTTATGCGCCCAGCCCGTCTCTCCAGGGCTCGATACACCGTACGCGTCGCCCGGGACTGCGTGCGATTGAAGCTCATGCCGTGAATGGTGTGGACGATCAGCGGCACGCCCGCCCGGTGAGCCGCCAGCCGGCCGAGAATGCCGGCTTTGCTGCTATGGGTGTGGACCACGTCGCAGTTCAGCCGGGTGATCAGCCGCTCCAACGCCTTGAGGCAGCGCACCTCGTTGATGGGCCGCACAGCTCTGCGCAGGGAGTCGACGATCTCGTACCGCAGGCCGGAAGACTCGACACGGTCCCAGAGCGACCCCTCCGGGCCGGTCTCGGGGCCGGCCACCAGCACTACGTCGTGCCCGAGATCCCGCAGGCCCTCGCAGGTGAGCAGCGTGTTCTCCTGGGCCCCGCCGATGATCAGTCGGGTGATAAGGTGGCAGATCTTCATGGTTGGGCGTCACCGCCAGGGGCATCAGCCGCGTTGCCGGTTGGCCGGAGCAGGTTGGCGGGATAACGCACCCACTGCAGACAGAGCCCGCGGGCCGGAGCGGTCGGGCCGGCGGCGCGGCGGTCCGCGCCCGCCAGAATGTCGGCCATGTGATCCGGTTCCCAGTGGCCGCGTCCGATCTCCAGCAGCGTGCCCACCATGTTGCGAACCTGGTTGTAGAGAAAGCCGCAGCCGATGACGCTGATGCGCACCTCGTCGTACCAGCGCTCCACGTCGCAGCGAAGCACGGTCCGCACCGTGGTCTCCCGCTCCGACCCCTTGGACGCCATGGCCGCGAAATCCATGGTGCCAACCAGGTGCCGCGCCGCGGCACGGATTCGTCCCAGATCGAGCGGCTGCCAGAAGTGGTAGGTTTGGCGCTGGGCAAGGCGCGTGACCGGCCGCAGCCGGGCGTTGTGGATACGGTAGCGATAGAGCTTGTTAAGGGCGCTCCGCGTGGAGTGGAACTCCGGGGACACTTCGCGGACGTCCGTAAGGCAGATATCCTTGGGCAACCGCGACCCGATGGCGCGGGCCAGCTTCTCCGTCGGGATGCGGCACTCGGTGTTGAAGTTGGCAACCTGGCCGGCGGCGTGCACGCGGGCATCCGTGCGCCCGCTGCCGATCAACTCGACCTGGTGCCGGGCGACTCGGCGGACGGCTTGTTCGATGGTGCCCTGCACCGTGCGCAGTTCGGGCTGGGACTGCCAGCCGTGAAAGTCCGTGCCGTCGTAGGCGATGACCAGTCTGACGTTCCGCATCACGACGGCGATGGTACGTCACGGGCGCTGAAACGAAAAGGGGCCGTCCGGCGGTCAGGGCGTGTGGTGTTCCGGATGTTGGCTTCTGCCAAAGCTGGACAGCCTGGGCCGGTCCCGTCATCTCGGGGCCGGCACAGGCCGTCTCGTAGGCATCTTCAGCAGGCTGTCAGGCCACGAGTTCCTCGCAGAGGGTAGACCCGAACCGTTGTCGAAGCCGCTGCAGAATATCCTTGTGGATCTGGCTGACCCGCGATTCGGAGAGGTTCAGAACCAGGCCGATCTCCGCCATGGTGAGGTCCTCGTAGTAGTAGAGAAGTCG
>JANQGB010000740.1 GCA_028277545.1 Phycisphaerae bacterium
TACTGCTGCGCCACGTTGACCGGATACAGGGGAGACTCATCCAGATGACGACCGCCACCGCCGTCCGTTACACGCCCGACCAGAACAACTTCGGCAACCCGGAGTCCTCCCGGCGCAACAACCTGTTCCACTACTACCAGAACCAGGCCTACAAGGACGCCATCGACGAAGAGCACCGGCCAGATTTCCCTTTCGTGTGCAGCTTCGAGTTCACCAACCGCTGCAACCTGGACTGCGCATTCTGCGCCCGGCAAGTGATGACCCGCCGGCAGGGCGTCCTCGAAGAACGGCTGCTGCACAAGATGATGGAGGAATTTGCCGAGCAGGGGACGTTCCTGAAGGTCAACGGCTACGGCGAGAATCTGCTGCATCCCCAGGCGCTGGACTTCATTCGCCATATCAAGCGCACGAATCCGTTGTACTTCACGACCAACGCCACCCGCATCGACGAGGAGGTGGCGGAGTGCTTCGTGGAGAACGATGTCGATGTGATCCAGTTGTCCTTCCAGGGCGTCGATCGAGCAGGCTACGAGTCTCAGCGACTGAACAGCAATTTCGACCAGTTCTTCGCCAACGTGGACAGGCTGATCGCTGTTCGCGGGTCGCACGCTTATCCCTACATCCACCTGTCGACCACGATACTGGACGAGACGCCGGAGCAGATACAACGGTTCATGGACTTCGCCTTCGAGCGCGGCGTGGACTGCGTGGGGATCGGCCGAACGGACTACGATCGGGTAGTGGCGGAAATGGTCACCGACCGGAAACGGAAGAACCTCATCGAGAACTTCCGCGAGCGCCAGACGCTCGAACAGATTCCCGACCACTCCTACCTCTACCGCTATTGCGACATCAACTTCAGCGGCGTGGTGGTCTCCAGCTTCTTCGACTTCAACGAATTTGTGCCGGTCGGAGACCTTAACACCCAGTCGATGTACGAGATATGGAACAACAGTCCGGTGCTGGCGGCCCTGCGCGTGCTGGAGCGCAGACGGGTGCTGCACGGCGTGGGCGAGGCGCTGGCGGCCATTAACGTGGTCAATGCGGCCGGAACCGGCGGCAACCTGGAGGTCTTTGACACCTTCTACCACGCCTGGAACCTGGGCCAGAAGTCGTACAACACCTAGCAGCCCGCCGAGCGGGCACGGTATCGCCGCAGCAGCGAAAGAGGACGGACATGAGCGGGCCTATCCGATTCGACGAACTCGACCGCACCTATCTCATCGCGGAAATCGGCATCAATCACAACGGAGACGTCGAGGTCGCTCGCCGGCTGATCGACTTCGCCTGCGTCTCGAACTGGGACTGCGTCAAGTTTCAGAAGCGCAACCCTGAGGTTTGCGTGCCGGAGGATCAGAAAGACGCCGCTCGCGAGACCCCGTGGGGCCGGATGACCTACCTGGAGTACCGCCGCAGGCTGGAGTTCGGGTCAGCAGAGTACGACGACATCTGGAACTACTGCGCCGGCCGCATCGAGGTGACCGCGTCTGCCTGGGACACGGACTCGGCCGACTTCGTTCTGAACTACGACGTACCGTTCATCAAGATTCCCTCGGCACACCTGACCAACGACGACCTGCTCCGGTACGTCTGCGGCCAGGGTAGCGGCGTGCTGCTCTCCACCGGTATGAGCACACTCGAAGAGGTGGACCACGCGGTGGAGTTACTGCAAAGCTGCTCCGACAACTTCGCCATCATGCACTGCAACTCCAGCTACCCCGCCAAGGAGGAAGAACTGAACCTGCGGGTGATTCCGGCGTTCATCGAGCGCTATGGCTGCACTGTCGGATACAGCGGGCACGAGTTCGGCCTGACCTCCACCATGGCGGCGGTGGCCCTCGGAGCCCGGATCATCGAGCGGCACGTCACCCTGAAACGCACCATGTGGGGAACCGACCAGATGGCGTCGGTAGAGCCTCATGGCATGCTGAAGCTGGCCCAGCACATCCGCTGCCTGGAGGAGTCGCTGGGGGACGGCATCAAGCGCGTCTACGACTCGGAGATTCCGGTCAGGGAAAAGCTGCGTGGCACCCTGGAGCCGATGCATGCTTAGACGCACCCGCCAGACCACCGC
>JANQGB010000896.1 GCA_028277545.1 Phycisphaerae bacterium
TTGGCCAGAACCACGCCGGCGGTCCCTCGCGGGGCAAGGTGCCAGAGGATCTGCTGAAGCCAGGCATAGTTGGCGTTGCCGACCGGCGGCGCACCGAAACGCCAGCGCGGATCCTCTCGCAACCGCTCGCCGCCCCAATCCGAGGTGTTGAAGGGCGGATTGGCTAGGATGTAGTCGAAGCGCAGGTCCTTCAACTCGTCCTTGTGGAAGCTGCCTTCGTTGTTCCAGCGGATATCCGCGTCGGTGCCGCGGACGGCGAGGTTCATCTTGGCGAGCCGCCAGGTGGTGTAGTTGCTCTCCTGCCCGTAAATGGCGATGTCACCGATGCGCCCGCCGTGCTCTTCGACAAACCTCTCGGACTGGACGAACATGCCGCCGGAACCGCAACAGGGGTCGTAGACGCGACCCTTGTAGGGCTCCAGCATCTCGACCAGCAGCCGGACGACGGAGCGCGGCGTGTAGAACTCGCCGCCGCGCTTGCCCTCAGCCCCGGCGAACCCGGCCAGGAAGTACTCGTAGACCCGCCCGAGGATGTCGCGTGAGCGATCGGCCTCCTCCGCCATGCCGATGCCGCTGACGAGGTCGATCAGCTCGCCGAGCATGACCTTGTTGAGCGCCGGGCGGGCGTAGTCCTTGGGCAGAACGCCCTTGAGCGAGGCGTTGCTGGCTTCGATCGCCAGCATGGCGTCGTCGATGTCCTTGCCGATCGTGGTCTGCTTGGCCTTGGCCTGGAGGTGCGACCAGCGGGCCTCCCTCGGCACCCAGAAGACGTTCTCGGCGAGGTACTCCTCTGGGTCCTCCGCGTCGGCCAGCTCCTCCTTGAGCAGCTCCGCCCGCTTCGCCTCGAAGGCGTCGGAGATGTACTTGAGGAAGATCAGGCCGAGGGCCACGTGCTTGTAGTCGGACGGCTCCATATTGCCGCGCAGCTTGTCCGCCGCCGCCCAAAGCTGCGCCTCAAATCCGAGATTCGCGCCGCTACCGTTCTTCTTCTTCGCGTGCGAGTTGGCCATCCTGTGTTCCTGGATTACCGCCGTTGAATTGTCGTGGCCCCCTCTCAGCTCTCCGAGAGCCCGGTGAAAGAGAGCGGCGAGCAAGATATCAGGCGACGCGTGACTTCCCTGGCCAGAGTATCAGGGTTCCGGAGAAGCGCCATAGCGGTCGCCTCGGTTTCATCGGCCGGCGGGCGCTACGTCCTTGGGCTCGACCTTCGGCGCCAAGGTCCACTGTCTGGAGAGGAACTCGACAATGCTTACCGTGGCGCCGCTCGTATGGGACGGCAAGGTCGCAGATGGCACGAACATGAAAGCGATACCAGCCAGCCTGACCGGCCTCCTCTGCTACCGGGCAGGCCATACGCTATGGCCATACGCGGGGCCATCTCGTATGGCCCTCCGTATGGCCACGCCATAGCGACCATTCCGACACATAGCGTCACCAAGGACTTCCGCGACTTCACGGCTCCAGGGGAGCCGCACAGGTGGCCTGCATGAGGTGGACCAGATCGCTTGGCACGTTCTCGTCGCTTCGACTATCGATATACTCGCTTCGAGTGTACGATCGGCACGTCCCACTATCACTAGGCCATGAGATTGGGGCGTCCTTCCTTTACTAGCGGTAGGGGGTGACATGGACTTATTGTTCAAGCGAGAGCAAACGGCGGGGGCCGTTGGAAAAGTGAAGTTCAAATTGTGGGGAAAAGTCGAACTGGATGA
>JANQGB010001022.1 GCA_028277545.1 Phycisphaerae bacterium
GGCCAGCACCGCCGAGATGGTCCAGACGATGGGCTCCATGCCCGGATGGATGTTCCAGTGGGCGGCATACCAATCAACCCAGGTGGCGTCCTTTCGCCACACGGGATCCGAGGTGAAGTAGTGGTCCATCCACGGCATCTCGACGATTTGGAACTCGGGCGACTCGGTATACCGACGCAGCGCGATGGTCAGGGTGCCGGAGCCACGGAAGTTGTTGGGCTCGGTGTTCTCGTAGCGCCACATGGGCTGCTCGGCGTAACCGGTGAAAACTTGATCGAACGACACGCCATCATCCAGCTGGCGGAAGTTCTGCATGTAGGAGACTTCCACGGAGAAGCGCACGTTCCAGGCCCCATCCACGCGACCCTCGGCGTAGGCGTCGGCGACTACGCCGAATTGGTTCAGACCATTGGCCGGATCGATGAGAATGTACTGCGCTGAGCTCGCCATTCTCTTGAAAGGACCGAAGTCGTTCACGATCGGATAGGCTTCAACCAGAACCTCGGGGTCGAAGACGTCACTCATGGTCTTGCGCCTATCAACGTCAAACACGAACAACTTGCCGTTCTGCACGCGGAACGAGACCACCCGCGTGCCGAGTGACGCCGCTGCACCAGCCAGTACACCCGCAGGGTGGTACTGCTTGAGGTAGGCAGACAGGAAGAAGGTGTCCTGCAACACCGAGCGCCGGATGGCGAGATAGAAGTCCTCGTCGGACTGGTCAGATGGCTTGGGGTGCCACCGCGAAAGACCGGCGCCGTCCTCAGCTGCCGCCAGGTTCTTCGGGATGGCCACGAAAGACTCACCCGCCAGCAAGGCGTCGGCGGCTGAGGGTTCGGCTTGCGTTGCACCCTGGCACCCCAGGAACAGGGTGGGTGCGCACACGAGTAGACACAGAGTCCAAAGACGTCTCACGAATTATCTCCCTTTACGCTAGTACCTCGCCACAGTGGAGATGATCGTTTGAGCCGGCACCTGAGCAGATGTTCGGCTGCACCGTGTCAGCGCAATATGGGTAGGCTTTCGGGTGCAACAAGTAGCTGTATTGACCGCGGTTTTCCTGGCTGACGACTGATGAAACCCTTCTGCTCCAGTTCCTTGACCATGCGGTGGACCGAGGGTGGCGTCACCTCGAAGTAGCGCTGCATGTCGGCCTCAGCGGGCGGCCGACGGTGGATCTTGGTGTAGGCGTAGATGAACGCCAGGTACTGTCCCTGTAGCTTGGTCATTGTCACAAGTGGTCCCGGATCGACATGGCCCCAGGGACCATGATCCTCTTGGCCCCTCTTGGAAAGGGGCAAAGATGAACGTTCGATATATCGTGGAGCTGAGCGCGGAGGAGCGCGGCCACCTTCAGGCCCTGGTGAGCCGAGGCAGCAAACTGGTTCGGAACGTCAAACGCGCCCAGATACTGCTTGCTGCCGACTCGGGTTCGTCGGACAGGCAGATCGCTGGCTCCGTCAGGGTCGGAACCTCGACCGTCTACCGAACCAAGCGCAGATTTGTCGAAGGCGGTGTCGAGCTAGCGATCAACGACAACCCTCGGCCCGGCGCCGGGCGAAAGCTCACCGGCAGAGAGGAGGCGCTACTGGTTGCGACGGCGTGCTCGAGTCCGCCGGAAGGCCGTGCCAAATGGACGTGTGAGTTGCTGGCGGGAGCGGTCGTAGAATTGACCGACCACCCGGAGCTGTCCCGCGAGACCGTCCGGCGGCGGCTGGCAGAGAACAAGCTCAAGCCTTGGCAAAGGAAGATGTGGTGCATCCCGAAGGTGGATGGCGAGTACGTCGCCCGCATGGAAGATGTTCTGGACCTCTACGCCGAGCCCTCTGACCCCGACCGACCCGTGGTCTGCTTCGATGAGTCCCCAGTCCAACAGATCGCTGAAATTCGCGTGCCGGTAGCACCAGGGCCAGACAGGCCGGGCCGCGTGGACTACGAATACAAGCGCAATGGCACAGCCAATCTATTCGTCTTCCTCGACGCCCACGAGCCTTGGCGGCACGTGAAGGTCACCGACCGCCGGACCTGCGCAGACTTCGCAGAATGCATGCGCGACCTGGTGGACACACACTACCCAACGGCCAGCTGCATCCGCGTTGTCATGGATAACCTGTCGGCCCATAGCGCCTCTGCGTTGTATCAGGCCTTCCCGCCCGAGGAGGCTCGACGCATCCTGCGCAGACTCGAATTCCACTTCGTGCCGAAACACGCAAGTTGGCTGAATATGGTCGAGATTGAGATCGGCGTACTCAAGGGCCAGTGTCTGGACCGCCGGATTGGCGACCGGGAGAACCTCCTACGCGAGGTGGCGACCTGGGAGGCCAAGCGCAACGCCGCAGGTGCGCGCGTGAACTGGATGTTCACGGTCGAGAAGGCACGCAAGAAGATGAACCGAGCCTACCCGGAGGTCGAGACCGCTGAGCCGAATGAGTCCAACACTGCCGCGGCAGCTTGAATCGGTCATGTCTCCTGTGGCGAGGTACTAGGCCGAAGGCGTGCGGGGCCAGTTGGACGGCGAGCGCCGCCAAGCAGGCAGGGGGTTGCGGTGGATCCGATCAGTGAATGAGCGGGATC
>JANQGB010001030.1 GCA_028277545.1 Phycisphaerae bacterium
TTTAGCATCGGCCCGCTGGGACCAGTCGATGCGCAGCGCCCTGGAGGCCGCTTCTGCCACCGTAACCCAAGCCGGGGCGTCCTCGCCGGGCGGCGACCAAGCCGCCCGAAATCGTCACGCCGAGTGGTTGGGCCGCAGCCGGGAAGCCCTGGAGTTCCTGCACCGAGCGGGTCCGCTACACAACTACGAGGCTGCTATCAAGGTCTGCGAGGAAATCGCAGCCGGCCCCAATGGACCAAAGTCAGAGCCGCCCGGGTAGGGTCCGCTATGCGGACCGGCTCTGCTGCCTGCCCATCGCGGCGTGCCTGGTGCGTCAATGATCACCGACACCGGCATAGCCGAACAGCATGCTGTAGATGATAAGCACGACCAGCGTCAGGCCGACTCCAAGTGCGGTGAAGCCGAACACCTTGACCCACCTCGAGATGTATAACGGCACCGGATCCGCCAGGCGGTCCTCGAGTTCGCCGCTGGCCACCAGTTCTTCATAGTCACGCGGCCGATCCCACTTGAACTCCTCCAACGACATCCGCCCGGTGAAGATCACCTTGTCCATGGGGAACTTGTCCGGCCGGAAGTGGGTGTTGAAGAAGTGGATAGTGAAGATGAATCCCGTGGCCAGCAGCGCCTCGTCGCTGTGGATAATGGTGGCCACGTTGATGAACCAGCCGGGCAGCACCAGCGTGAACTCCTCGGGGAACCAGAGGATCAGCCCGGTTATGCCAATGATGGTCACGCCCCAGAACACGGCGAAGTAATCGAACTTCTCCCAGTAGGTCCAGCGTCCGTAGCGAGGCCTGGGCCCCCTCCCGAAGAACCACTTGAGCGTGCCGATGAACTCTCGCAGGTCGGTCAACGTCGGCAGCATGGTGTTGGGCCCGAACATCCACCGCAAGGCCGGACGTTTGCTCCGGCGCAGGCGCCGGGCCAGGTCCCAGAGGTGAACGAAGAAGTACCCGAAGGTAGCCACGGCGCAAACGCGGTGAATAAAGCCGGCCGACTCATAGCCACCCAGCAAGTCAGCCGCCACGCGGGCCCAGGGCATGTAGCTGAACTTCAAAGCCATGCCCGTGATGGCCAGCCCGAAGAAACTCACAATCACCGTAAGATGCAGTTTCCGCGAGAACGGCCGGAAGCGTACGAACTGTTTGGCGTTGGGGTCGGCCTGCTCTTCGATCCGTTGCAGTTCCCGCCGGGTGCTGATGGCCCTGGGCAGCCAGGCCAGGGTGTGCAGCCCGAAGAAGGTGAAGGTACCCACCAGCAGGCAGGTCATTCCCCAGAAGGTGTAATAGAGTGCGGCGTATCGTTCCGGGTCGTGGTGTGTGGCGTGGCTGAGGTATCCGGTGAATCGCTGGTGTGCATCGGGGTGGCACTGCTGGCAGGTCTCCACGATGTTGTAGCGGCTGAGTTTGGAGTCCGGGTCGGTGGCCCGCCGGATCTCGTGCGACCCGTGGCAATCCTGGCAGGTGGCGGTCCCGACATCCTCGCCGCGGGCCACCTTGCCGTGATAGGTTTCGAAGTAGGTCTCCATCACGTCGGGATGGCACTTGCCGCAGGTGTCCATGATGCCCAGCCGGAAGTCGGTGGCGTCGGTCCGGGTGATGGTGTGCGAGCTGTGGCAGTCGTTGCAGCGGGGCAGTCTGGGCTGCTGGCGGGTGGGTATGAATTCGGGGTTCCCCTCGGGCGAGTGGATACTGCCGGCGTAGCGTTCTTCGATGCCGTTGTGGCATTGACCGCAGGTGGCGGCGATGTTGCCGGCGTGCACGCTGGATCGCGGATCGTCGCCGGGCAGCACCCGGTGTGCGGTATGGCAGCCGGTGCAGGTGGCGGTCACGGTCAGCCCGCTCTCGAGCAGCCCGGCCCCGTGGATGCTGTCGGTGTAGTGGGCCACGATGTCGCGTTGTTCGCTGAGCGACCGGGCGGCGGCCACGGCCCCTTCGCGGTGACACTGGCCGCACAGCCGGGGGATGTTGCGGGCGAAGGTTGGCGAGGTGGTGGCCATGCGGGCGGAGACGGCATCGCCGGGCAGGGCGTCGTGTTCGAGCATGTTGTGCACGCCGTGGCAGTCGGTGCAGTAGGGGGCGTTCTGGTCGCCCCGCTCGTGCAGGATTCCGTGGCTGCTGATGCGGTAGTCGGCCACCATGGCCTCGTGGCAGATGGCGCAGTCCACCGGCCCTTCCAGCGGCTGGCAGGATCGCTCGGTTGCCGCCGGGTTCACGCCGGCGTGGCACTGGGCGCAGGCGGTCCCCTGCCGGCCGTGGATGGAGTCGGCGTACTCCTCGGGGTCGACGAAGAGCGAGCGGCCGTCCTCGGTGGCGGTCAGTTCGGCGCGGGCGTGGCAGCTCAGGCAATCGGCGTTGGCGATGCCGGTGTCGTAGAAGACCTTGCGGGCCTCGTGCGGCTGGTGGCACTCGACGCAGATGGGCACCACTCCGCCCCGTTCCCAGAGCTCCCCGCCGATGCGCTTGCGGTGTACTTCCTCGATGAGCCCGTGGCACTGCATGCAGGTCTCGGTGACGCGGTCCTTGTGGATGGTGGAGCGCGGGTCCTCGTGGGGCAGGACGTTGTGTCCGGTGTGGCAGGAGGTACAGACGGCGGTCACGACCAGTCCCTGTTCGAAGAGCCCGTGTCCGTGGATGCTCTGGGTGTATCGCTGGAGGATGTTCTCCTGTGAGATGTCGTGGGTCTGGGCCACTTCCTGGCCCTCGGCGTGGCAGCGGGCGCACATACGGGGGACGTTGAAGGGTGCGATAGCGGAGTCCCGGTCGGCCAGGGGCAGGATGTAGTGCCCGCCATGGCAGTCCTGGCAATGAGGCGCATCCTCGTCGCCCTCCTTGACTTTCCTGCCGTGGGTGCTTTCCCAGTATTGAAAAATGGGATCTTCGGGATCGTCTTCAGGCTCATGACATTGCCCGCAGTCGACCTTCTCCAGGTTGGTCGCGTGCGGATAGTCGGTCACATCCTCCAGGTCAGTGTGGCATACCACGCACTCCATCCCCTCGTGTACGGACCCGTCGAAACGGTCGGCGTCCACGAAGAGCGAGACGGTATGGTCCTCGTAAGTCAGGGCGAGATTCGGGTTGCCGTGGCAGCCCGAGGCGAGGCAGTCGTCGTTTTCCTGGCTGCTGGCCGGGGAGGCAAGTCCCAACAGGGTGCTGGCAGCCAAAACCAGGTACAACAAGATGTTATTGTGGGATTTCGCCGGCACGCGCGCCGAGCACGGGGAAGTACGCATGTGGTCAGATCCTCTCCGGCCTTGCGGGGTGCTGCCGACCGCCCCGGTTCCAGCCCGTCAGGTCTGTCGCTACCTGGCGCCCAGTATGTCACGACCGTCAAAAAACCAGCGTATTCGCAAAGTAACGGCGGCCCATAAGGTCTGCAAGCACAATGTGTGCCACACCGCCCGCAGCAGGGGCTGGAAATCGCAGGGGCAGTCTGCCGCTGTCACGCGCACGACGTAAGCCCGCGCGCTCGGCTCCCGGCTGGGCTCTGATCCGTGTCACAGCCGGCCAGCGACCCGCTGCG
>JANQGB010001033.1 GCA_028277545.1 Phycisphaerae bacterium
GGCGGCCCCGGCGGCGCGGGCGGCTTTGGCGGGGGCGGTGGCGGTGGTGGAGGGACCGCCTCTGCAGCGGGCGCCAACGGCGCCGGCGGTCTCGGCGGCTTTGGCGCGGGTGACGGCGCCGCCGGCGGCAGCGAGGAGGCCGGCTGGGGCGGCGCTGGCGGCGGCGGCGCAGGCTTCGGCGGCGCTGTCTGGAACGAGGGAGGTTGGTTCAGTGCCACAAACTGCACATTCGAAAATAACGGAGCGTATGGTGGACAGCCCGGTGGACCGGGCGCCCACAGCGGCCACGGTTTTGGCGGCGCGATTTGCAGCGCTTTCGGTGGCCAGAACGTTGTCACCGGGACCACGTTCATCGACTGCGAGGCCTACTATGGGGGCGGCGTCTACACTGCCGCGGGCAATTTTCACGCTACCGACAGTTCGTGGAATGGTAACTTCGCGCAGTTCGATGGCGGTGCAATCTTCAGCCTCAACGGCTCGATCGAGCTCACGGGGGTCACGCTTGACGACAACCTGGCCGAAAAAGGTGGCGCCGTTTACAACGACGGTGGTTCCTTCCTGGCCACGAACTGCACACTGACGGGAAACCGCGCACAATTCGGGCCAGGGAAAGGCGGCGCGATCTACAACCTCAACGGCTTGATCGGCGTCAACGGGACCACGTTTGCCAACAACACGGCCGATGTCGACGGCAGCGGCATCTACAACCTTGCAGATGGCGAAACTGTCTGGATGGGCGTCAACAACAGCATGCTGGTCTATGGCAACACCGACTGCAACTGCTCCAACAACGTCATCAACGGTGGGACTATTTCGGCCGGCGGCAGCAACAACCTGGTCGATGACACCTGCTTCTCCTGCCCCGGCATTCCCATTGTTGCCGATCCGCTCCTCGGACCGCTCGCCGACAATGGCGGCCCAACGCTTACGCACGCCCTGTTGACGGGCAGTCCTGCCATCGGCGCAGCGGACAACGCTTCCTCTCCAGCAACCGACCAACGGGGAGTCCCCAGAGACGCCATCCCCGACATCGGTGCCTATGAAGTAGACTCGGGTACATGTTGCTACAACGACGGGACGTGCGCGGCTGGCGTTTCTCAGGACGACTGCAATGCCGCACTTGGCTTCTATACGCACGCCGCCACAGACTGCGCGGCAGTAACCTGTCCAACGGGCGGGGCCTGCTGCTTCGGCGACGACCAATGCGCCTCGGCGAGCTTGGACAACTGCGATGCCATCGGCGGAACCTACTCCGGTCTGGGCACCACCTGCCTCGCCGGAGACTGCCGACCGGTCGGGGCCTGCTGCCTGCCAAGTGACGCTTGTCTCGACGACCTGACCCTCTCCGAGTGCTACGGGGTTGGCGGGCTCTTTCGGGGAGAAGGATCCGACTGCGCATCCGACCCCTGCGGGCCGGGGGCGTGCTGCTTCTTCGACGACGTGTGCCTGGAACTCGCCCCCTTCGATTGCACCGGCGCGGGGCAGGTCTTCTACGGCTCCGGCACCGTTTGCAGCTCATCCCCTCCCACCTGCGATATTCCGGCCGCGGGCGGGGCATGCTGTTTACCAGACGGCAGTTGTGCACAAGGGCTCCGGCAGGAAGGGTGCTGGGCGGTCGGCGGCCAGTTTTCGCCGGGCCAGGGTTGTTCTTCCGGCGGTACCAGCATCTGTTTCAACCCCAGCCTCGTGGGAGCCTGCTGCATGCCCGATGGAGGCTGCGTCGAAACGGATCCGTTTACGTGTCCGGTGATTCTTGGCGGCAGTTTTCAGGGTTTTGGCACCAGTTGCGACGACCTTGCCTGCCCGGCGCCGGAGGCCTGTTGCTTCGACGACTTGTCTTGCCAGATGCTATCGCCGAGCGGATGCCTTAGCGTGGGCGGGCTGCCACAGGGCGCGGGCATGGATTGCGCTTCGGCAGCTTGCGATCGGCCGAGGGCCTGCTGCTTCGACGACGGCACCTGCCAGGACCTGCCGCTGCATGGCTGCTATCTGTCCGGCACGGATTATCCGCTGGGATCGACCTGTGCCGAAACAGCCTGCCCGCCGGCCATCGGGGCCTGCTGCTTCGACGGTCAGCCGTGCGAGGAGCTTTCGGACGACGAGTGCGTTGCCGCTGGAGGCTCGTGGTTGGGTCACGGCACCAACTGCGGCGGCGGGTGTGGCACACCGGCAGGCGCCTGTTGCTTTGGCGGCAGCTTCTGCGATTTCGTGCCTGAGGACATTTGTGTGGGTGAGCCGGGGGCCGTCTATCTTGGGGATGACACCAGTTGCTTCGGCAATCCCTGCGAGAATTCGATCGGCGCCTGCTGCTTCCCTGATCAACCGTGCGACGCGCTGTCGGAGGGCGACTGCATCGCCGGGGGTGGGACCTACCAGGGGCTGGGCGTGAACTGCCTGGCCATCACCAGCCCTGTGCCTACGGTGGCGTGCTGCTTGGAAGACGGCTCGTGCGTCGATGTGACTGATGCGGATTGTAGCGCCCAGAACGGTGTATCCAATGGTCTCGGATCGGAGTGCGCCACAACAGCCTGCCTGTTGCCCGAGGCTTGCTGTCTGGGTGACGGCACCTGCCAGGATGCGCTGGCTGACGACTGCCTGGGGGCCGGCGGAACTCCGCAGGGTGTAGGCACGGATTGCGCGACTGCGAGCTGCCCGCAGCCCGAGGCTTGCTGCCTGGGGGATGGCACTTGCCAGGATGCGGTTGCCGCCGAATGTCTGGAGTCCGGCGGCACGCCCCAGGGGGTGGGCACGGATTGTGCGACGTCGGGCTGCCCGCAACCCGAGGCCTGCTGTCTGGACGATGGTTCGTGTGTGGATCTCTTTGCGGGTTTGTGTGTCAACATCGACGGCACACCGCAAGGAACGGGCACAGACTGTCCATCGACGACCTGCGCCGTGGTCTGCATGGGTGGCGCCGCCAGTGGCGACAGCGACGGCAACGGCGAGGTGGACCTGAACGACTTCGGCGACCTCAGTATCTGCCTGGCCGGACCTGCCGGCGGACTCGGCACGGAGTGTGCGTGCTTCGATTTTGACTTTGACGGCGACAACGACTTGGTGGACTTCGCTGAGTTCCAGGTGAGATTCGCCGGCGACTGACGTCGCGGGATCGCCGGCATCCGACACGGCGTCCTTGGACCACAGCCGCGGCGGAGAGCATCGTTACGCTCTCCGCCGCTCGCGTTGTGCGCACGGCGTGGACTCCTTCCGGAGGGTGTTCGCGTCGGACTATCCGGCGGTACGATACCGGGGACACGAGACCGAGTCGGCGCAACAGACACTGGACTCGCCTCACCGCGAGTCCCTTTGACGCAGTGCTTGCCTGGGGCGCTTAGTGCGCCTAACAGCCGGTGCTGTGCGCGTCGGGGCCAGAAGACTCGGGCGGCGGCCCTCTCACCGGGCGGTGGCCTGGACAGCCAGCGGGGCTCCGCGTGAGAGCTGTCGCTCTGCCGGGCGCGGGGGCGGTAGTCTTCCATACGATGTACCGCGAGCCTACAATCTAGTAGCGGCGGCGGCCGGGCTGGCGACGCTCGCGAGGAACCAGCCGACGCCGGCAGGTGGAGCAGAACCATGATGCGATGCACCGACTGCGAGTACTACGGTGGTATCTCCGGTGGGAAGGTCCACCTGCTGTGCGATCCGTTCACGAACGTCAAAGAGCCGGAGTGCCTGGCCAAATGGCAGGTCTTGAAGCTGGAGACCATGGTGCAGGCCTACACGGCCACGCTCGAGATGTATCGCCGATTGGCGCCGCTTCAGGAGCGCATGTTCCGCCACATGGAGCAGGAACTCGACGAAGTGGAGGAGGCCGACGCCTGGAAGTACGCGCTTGACGACGACGATGACGACGAAGACGAAGAGGCGGAGGACGACTTCGGTCGCTGAGGCGCGCCGCTCGGGCGCCCGGGCGGGTTACGGCCTTGACGCGGGGGGCTTCTTCAAAGGGGGCCGGTTGCGGAGGTGCTCGTCGAAGAAGGCGATGGTCTTGAGACGGGTGTCGACGATCTTCTCTTTCGCCCACAGGTGACCGGCATCCTGAACCACATGAAGGGTGGCGGTTCCGCCAGCGGCGGTCATTTTCTCTACGAACTGCTCGGATTGTTCAAGCGGTACCAGCAGGTCTCTGCTTCCGTGGAAGATCAGCACCGGGGGATCGCGTCCGTCTACGTGCTCGATGGGTGACGCCTGGCGATAGAGTTCGGGCGCCTGGCCATAGGGCTGGCCTATGAACTCCACGAACATGCCGGTCGTCAGTCTCTGCCAATACTCGGCGGCCAGGTTGGTCGGCCCGGCATAGCTGACTACCGCCTGCACGTTGCCGCCTGGATCGCCCGGAGCGCCTGTGCTTGCGTGGCCCGAATGGGCGTCAGCGCAGGCAGCCATCAGTGCCAGGTGACCACCGGCAGACACTCCGAACAGCCCAATCCGCTTCGGATCTACGGAGTGATTCCCTGCGTTGGCCCTCAGCCAGCGGATCGCGGCGTTAAGGTCCTCAATCGGCGCCGGGAAACGGTGGCTGGGGGCCAGGCGGTAGCTGATGGAGACGGCCACGTACCCCTCCCGGGCCAGCGAGAACATCATGGGCGCACACATCTCCCGCTGGCCGCGACGCCAACTTCCTCCGTGAATGCAGATTACGGCGGGCAGCGGTCCGGCGGGCGCCTCGGGCCTGGCCAGATCCAGTCTGAGCTCCACGCCGTCCGGCGCAGCGTAAACCAGGTTTCGTTCGAGCAGAACTCCAGGCGGTGGGCCTATCAGCAGATCGTTGCCGCCGCTTTGGGCTGCTACGCTGGCCAGGGCGACAAGCCACAAGGAAAGCTGCGCTACCATCATGAATCTCCGCGAGGATAGAGCGGGGCAGCCCCGCTGGCGGAGTCGTACCATAGTTCGCAGCCACGGAAAAGTAGAGTCGGCGCGGTTATTGTGGCCGGACCGGAGCCTGCCGCCGCGTAGCGACCTCACAGCACCGCTGACCAGCACTGACTGCTGGCATCGAGTCGGCTCGTGTTGGGCTGGCCGTTCAGCCGGCCTCTCGACGATCTGTCGCCCGTCGGACTTCTTCCACGTCGGTGATCTGCCCCAGCCGGGGCGTGACCTTCCGATAGCCCAGGAACAGCATCAGGTCGTAGAGCTCTGAATTGCGGAGGAATTTGCGCCCGTTGGCTCGTTTGTAAGCGTCGATGGCCATGACGAACTCCAGCAGGTCTTCGTCGATGGCCCGCCTGGGAAGAGCGTGATCGCTACGGCCGTTGGG
>JANQGB010001081.1 GCA_028277545.1 Phycisphaerae bacterium
CCTGCTCCAGGTAGGCAACCTGGCGCGCCAGCTTTTCCGGCAGCCATTCGTCGTCACAGTCGATGAAGGCGACAAGATCCGCCCGACAGGCGGCGATACCGGAGTTGCGCGCTGCGGCCGCCCCTCTGTTGGCCGTGTGGCGGATCAGGCTGACACGCTGGTCGGCGAAGGGTGCCAGCGCCCGTTCCAGATCGTCCGTTGACCCGTCGTCGACGACGATAACCTCGTGGTCGGCAAGGGTCTGGGCGGCCACGCTGGCAAGTGCGCGCGCCACCGTATCCGCGCCATTGTACACCGGCAAAACCACGCTAACCACTGGAGAGTTACGCGTTCGCCGTTGTCCCTTTAGTATCTTCTCAGTTCGCACAGGCCGCCCTTTGGTAGTGCGACATCCGTTGTGGCAACCTGCTCAGTGTAGCAGGCACTGCTGCTGCGACCCGCGCTATTGCGCCCGAACCGCACCAGGCGGAGATGGCATTGCCGCGACCCCAAGGGTCCTGCAGGAGTGCTCAGACGCGCACCACGACCCGACCGGCCGATCCGCTGCGCACCACGTCGAGCGCCTCATTGATCCGGTCAAGTGTGAACTCGTGGGTGATGATCGACTGGAACTCCAGCCGCCCCGCCTTCTCCAGTCTGATGATCCGTGGGATATCCACGTCGGGCACGCACTGCCCGCCCTCCGAACCGGTCAGCACCTTTTGGAAGTGCAGCGGAAGGGTGTAGATCGTCACCTTCTCGGTGGGCACCCCCACCAGGACACAAGTCCCGCTGCCGGCCGTCAGATCATAGGCCGTTTCAATGGCGCTCCGTGCACCGGTGGTGTCCACCACCTTGTCGGCGCCGCCGGTGCCGACAATCGCCCTGACAGCGCCCGCAACGTCCTGCGCCGCAGAGGCGTCGATGGTGTGGGTGGCCCCCAGCCGTCCCGCCATCTCCAGCTTCTCCGGCACCAGGTCCACCGCCACGATGGGGTTGGCGGCCACCAGATGGCCGAACTGAACTAGGTTCAGCCCCACGCCACCGGCACCGAAGACCACCAACGACTCGCCAATCTTCACCTTGGCGTCATTGTTGATGACCCCGGCTGCCGTCGTCACGGCGCAGCCCAGCAGCGGCGCCGTCTTCTTGTCGTAGTCCCCGCCGACGACGGTGAGCCGGTTTTCCGACACCACGGCATGGGTGTTGAACGTCGTCACCCAGCCAGCGTTCAGCCGACGGCCCCGCCACCCATAGGCGGGGGTGGGACTTTGCAGGCCTTTGCTGGGCCGCCAATGCATGATCACGCTGTCGCCGGGCGACACCGTCGTGACGCCGGGGCCAGTCTCCAGCACGGTCGCCGACGCCTCGTGGCCCAGCAGGTGCGGCAGCCACTTGTCCGGACCCTTGACCGCCTCGATCTCGTTGATCTGCGCGCCGCAGATCGAGGTGTAGTGCACCTGCACCAGAACTTGACCAAGATCAAGCGCATCCGGCAGCGTGAATTGGTCGACGATCAGGGGCTTTCGCGATTCCGCGAGGATGGCCCCAGTCGCGGTCTTGATGTCCACTTCCGAGGCTCCCTATTCGAAGAAAATGAATTCGTAGTCGCCGGTATACCCAAAGTGATTGTACAGCCAAACCCACTCGCCGACGTCATAAAATGCTTCGGCAGTCAAGGCCCAACATTCAAGATTGAAGAGCTCCTGCTCGTTGCGATAGCTCTCGACCATGATGTAACCGGCCTTTCCAACGCGCTGGATTTCCTCGAGCGCGGTCTGGAGTTCGAAAAGCCGGAGGTTATGCAGACAGCCCAGGGAGATCACCAGATCGAAGTGGTCGTCGCCGAAGGGATAGCGATCCTGCGCCTTGTAGTTGAACAGATAAGGCCGGATCTCTTCCTTCGCGTCGGCCAAGCCGTGGTGAGAGATGTCGAAGCCGGCGACCTCGAGGCTGGGTAGCAGCAGCTTCATCTCGTGCAGCAGGT
>JANQGB010001136.1 GCA_028277545.1 Phycisphaerae bacterium
CTCATATCAGTCGTGGAGTGGTGATAGGTTTCTGACCATAGCACATTGCCTTGCGGGTCGTATTTGCGCAGCAGTGCATCAAACTGTCCTTCACTTCTCACGATCCAGGACGCCCCGGCAGCCAGGATGTTGCCGTCGTGATCGACCGCGAGCGCGTTGTGCTGGTTGTTGTCGTCCGGGGTGTGATCCCGATGGTCCCATTGTTGCTGACCGCCGGCGTCGTACTTGACGACGACCGAATCGACGTAGTGACCCGCCGATCCACCCACCGATGACCAGCCGGCGATGTAGGCATTGCCCAGTTGATCGACCACCATATCCTCCGGCTCTATGTAACCCGTGGCACCGTCAGAGAGGAACTGGCGCCATTCCTCCTGACCGTCGGCCGTGTACGACGCAATCCCGATGGAGTGATCGAGGAAACCCACCGTCACATATCCCGCCACCAGGACCCGGCCGCCCGGCCCGCGGGCGACACATTCGCCCCAGTCGGTGGCGTGGCCCGGAGCATCCAGCGACACCAGCCACTCCTGCTGGACCTGCCCGGCGGCCTGCGCTGCGCCGGCCGCGAACGCCAGCAGCAGTGTCATCGCCCATTGCGGAAGCCGTCGCCGCGTGCCGCTACAGTCAAGACGCTTAGCCGTGCCTTGATCTCCCAGCAGGCGCTGTGTCATCGCAGGTCTCCTCGTGTTCGTGCCGTAGCCCTCAGAACCGTGTCTACCTTGTGCCGCCACACACGGTGGCTTGATGGCGGAAAGTCGATTCGCCCAGAACGAGCAGCCACCAGGTGCCCGCCCGTTGGCCTAATCGACGTGTCATCGAGTTAGTCGCCCGGACTGGAGAATCCTTGCGGCTGGATATCCGAAACTTGCCACACCGGACGCCGCCGGGTCGAATCCCATCGCCGGCGTTTGAATGGAAGTGCTTGGAAGTCCTGGACTTACGGGCCTGGCCCTTTCTGCCTGGAAAGGCCAAAGACGACGCCAGCTTCCGGTGGAGTTGTCACAAAGCGATTTGATCCGGCCACGGCTCACGCTTTGATGTGCCCCAGAGCTTACTGATGTAATCGATCGACAGTACGTCCTCGAGCGCATGGAGCCAGAAGGCGCCGCTATCCGACAGAGCGATCCGACTGCCATCATCTTTCAGCAACCGAAGCAGTTCCAGGATCTTGAGCCAGGTGCCGTATGCATCATCGATATCGGTGCCAAACCGCTCCTGATAGTCGCTCTTCGCGAAACTTGTCTCGTAGATGCGCCAGTAGAGCCAACCCGCCTGCTGCATTCTCTCGGTGAGATTGACTGATAATGCGATAGGTAGCCGACCACGCTCCAGGGCACGTGCATACTCCGACACCCCAAAAGTGTTGAGCAAGAACAACCCGCGGAGATACGATCCACCGCTGGCGCCCAGGCCGAGATACAGGGGCACCGTCACCGAACAGTACCGGGGCACGCCGCGCCTGGTGAACGCCCACACGGACGTCCGCTCGTATCCGGCACGATAGAAAACCTGTTCGAGGCTTCGCAGCATCGTTCTTCGCTTGAGCGCCAGGGACAGGCCGTGATTCTTCGGCTGGCCGTTGCGGCCCAGCCGCGTGTAGGGAAACCGAAACAGCGGGTAGGCGGCGATCTGGTCAACGCCCATCCGAACCAACGCGCGCCCGGTCTCCTCAGCTTCCTTGCGGGTCTGGCCCGGCAGGGCAAACATCACATCGACGTTGACGCATTTGAATCCGTGGGACATGGCTCGCCCGACGGCGTCCATCACGCTGGCAACGGTGTATGGCCGTCCCAGCGCCCTGAGGTGTCTTTCCTGCAAGGCCTCCACACCCATACTCAGATGCTCGACCCCAATCGAGCGGATCAGGCTGAGGCTGTCTTCACACAGGTGGTTTGGATGACTCTCCATGTGGATGTCACACCGCAGGCGAAAGACACTGCGGATATGCTCGACAATCTCGCCGAGACCGTAGGCCAGCATCGTCGTTGGCGTGCCGCCTCCGATGTAGAAGGAGGTGATCGGCCTGTCGCGCACGACGTCGGCATACAAATCGACCTCCTTCTTTACGGCTACGACATATCGCTCCGCCAAGTCGCGGCGAAACAGCTCCTTGTTGTAGGGACAGTACGAGCAGATTTGCTCGCAGAAAGGGATGTGCAGGTACAAGCCCAGACTCGCGATACGATCAAACTCAGCGTGCAGGTCTGACCGCGACGGGATCCTTCGCCTGAGGGTGATCTCGCGTTTTCCAGTCAGAGCCCTGAGAAGTAGCTGTCGGACCATCCGCTCCATGGCGACTGCCTCGCTACTCAATCACGCCGGCCGCTTGTGCCGTTGAGCCATCCCGGCACCAGTGTACGCCACGATCACGCCGAATCCAGTACCAAGCCGCATCCAACGGCGCCTACCGACTGCGGGTGGTACGGTAGCGGTGTGCTGGACCGGGCCTGGCGGACACCGTACGCTGGATGTCCGGTGGGAATGGGAGTTCACCCTCAATCGGAACCGTGTCTACACAGCCGCAGGCCCGCCGGACGGACAGCCGCCTGTTGGGGCCGCCTGCTTCAAGATAGCGTGAGAGTATCTTGACTCCGTATCACTCCGTGTTCCCGGTGTCCTCTATGGCCACGAAGAAGTTTTCCAAATCTGGTGTCGGTCTCTTTAGCCACAGAGAATGCCGAGATCACTGAGGAATCTGGGGCACGCGAAGTCGGTGGCTCGGATGAGTTTCCTCCGTATTCCGTTGCCCGCGTGCGAGACGATGAACCTCGCCGACTTGCGCGGAATCACGGCCGCATCGAAGGACATCCAGCTCATCTGCCCTGTGCGAGAGCATCACATTATTTACGTCCAGCCCAGGGGCACTGACGCCAACGTCATCTCATTTGACGACTTCAGGGGCGTTGTGGAGATGCAGGGGGGTGAGTTCGGGCGCCGGTTCGCTCAATCACTCTCTGAGTGGTCAGCAGTGGAGGCGGGCCGACGAGAGGTGTGATGGGCACTCCCGAGCACAAGGCGCAGCACGGCGCCGAAGCCGCCCCTTGTCGACATGACGCATCGATGCATGGCAGACCGCCCTTGGGGCCTGTGCTTTCCAACGCGCGGAACGAGCCTATAATCCGGGATGATTCCGTGATTCAAGCTATAGGCCAGCCAAATGCTCCAACCGCTCGAAGAAGTCATCCGCATGCTCGATGCAGCGCTCACCGATGCCGCCACGGTGCGATTTGATGACAGCATTCCGGATCTCGTGGCCGATCTCGTGGGTATCGTGCGCCCCGCCGAGGGCGAAGAAACGCCCAGCGCGCATGATGCCGAGCGACTGCGTGAGGCCCGGCAGCACGCACGCGGATTGTCGCACGCAGACATCGAGCACGTCCTGAACGTGCTGACCAATCGTTTTCACCTGGTCAATAAGGCGGAGCAGCTCGAAATCGCCCGCATAAACCGCGAACGCGAGTCCGCGGCGACTCCGGACGCGCCCCGTCCGGAGTCGATCGCGGAGGCTATCCTCGCACTCAAGCGCAAAGGGTGGACGTTCGACGAGGTCCAGGCTCTGCTCGCCCGGCTTGACATCCAACCGACGCTGACCGCGCATCCCACGGAGGCCCGTCGCCGCACGATCCTGCAAAAGCAGCGTGAGGTCGCAGACTGCGTGCAGATTTCCTGTGATGCGCAGGCCACGCCCGTCGAAAAGCGCCGCGCAGCAAACAGGCTTCGCGAGTTGCTCGAGGTGCTGCTGGCAACCGATGAGATCCGCACTGAGCGACGCCAGGTGCTGGACGAGGTCCGCCACGGCGTGTACTTCCTGGCCGGCAGTATCTGGAATACGGTCCCGTTGCTCTACCGCGATTGCGCCGATGCCTTGGAGACCTACTACGGCCAGCGGCCGTCGCTGCCGCCCTTCCTGCGGTATCGCTCCTGGATTGGCGGTGACGGCGACGGCAATCCCAAGGTGACCGCCGAGGTGACGCGGAAGACTCTGGCGGCGCTGCGCGCCGCAGCCCTGCGCGGACACCGACGGATGCTGGTGAAACTGCGTCGCGAGTTGAGCGTCTCCACCCGGAAGGTGCCGCTGCCAGCGGAACTGCGCGACTCCCTGGCCGCCGATGAATCGCTGGAGGTCGTGACCGAGGCGGCGCGAAGGCGTTATCCGACGGAGCCCTATCGCACCAAGGTCCAGTACATGCTCGCCAAGATCGAGCTCGCCCAGCGCGATCCGGATGCGTATACAGCATCCGACTACCTGGCTGATCTGGAACTGCTCGCCCGGTCGCTGCAAGACAGCGGACTGGGCCGCATCGCGCAGCGGGGTCTGCTGGCGGATGCGCTGATGCTGGCCCGCACGTTCGGCTTTCACCTGGCCGCACTGGACCTGCGGCAGCACAGCAGCCGGCACACGTCCGCGGTCGCCTAGCTGCTGGCCGCCGGCCAGGTTTGCGAGGACTATGGCGTGCTCGCGGAGTCGCGGCGCGTCGAGTTGCTGGAGCGTGAATTGCGCAACCCGCGGCCGCTGCTGGCCGAGGGGTATCGACCGTCGCCTGACACCGCCGCAGTGCTCGACACCCTTGGCGTGGCAGCAGAGGCATTGCAGCGTGACGGCAACTCCATCGGCAGCTACGTTGTCAGCATGACCCACAGCGTCAGCGATGTGCTGGCCACATTGCTGCTCATGAAAGAGCGCGGCCTCTGGTGCATCGACGGTGAGGATCTGCACGCCGGTCTTCACGTCGCGCCGCTGTTTGAGACGATCGACGACCTCGAGCGCGGCCCCCACTTGCTGCGAACACTCTACGAAAACCCCGTATACGCGAAGGTCCTGCAATCCAACGGTCGCTTTCAAGAGCTAATGCTGGGGTACTCGGACAGCGACAAGGACGGTGGCTACTGGATGTCCAACTGGGCCTTGTACCAGGCGCAGGGTCGGATGGCTGCTGCGTGCCAGGAGCATCAGGTGGACTTTCGCCTGTTTCACGGCCGCGGTGGCACCGTCGGTCGTGGCGGCGGGCGGGCTAATCGCGCTATCCGCGCCGCGCCGCGTAATAGCTGTAACGGCCGTCTTCGCTTCACGGAGCAGGGCGAGGTCATCACGTTCCGCTACGCCTTGCCCGCAATCGCGCGGCGGCACCTGGAGCAAATCGTCAACGCCGTCGTGCTCGCCACGGCCGAAGCGCAGTCCGACTGCCGGAACAGTGAGGTCACCGGGCCGGATGAAAGCGGCGCTCGCCGCCTGGATCACGTCGCGTCTGCATCGATGGCGGCCTATCGCGAGCTGATCGATGCGCCGGAGTTCTGGCCGTGGTATGCGTCCATCTCGCCTATCGAGCACATCAGCCGCTTGCCCATCGCCTCCCGACCGGTGGCGCGGCATGGCGGAGCCGTCGACTTCGACAGCTTGCGCGCGATTCCGTGGGTGTTCGCCTGGACGCAGATGCGCTACACCGTGCCAGGCTGGTATGGCCTTGGCAGTGGCTTCGAATCGCTTCTGGAAGGGGATCCGGACGCGCTGGCCGTACTGCAGGAATGGTACCGCAACTGGCCGTTCTTCCGGGCCGTGATCAACAACGCCCAGCACGAGATGGCCCGCGCGCGACTGGCAGTGGGCCGACTCTACGCCAGCGCGAAGCCCGATGGCTTTGATACCGTCTTGCAGGAGGAGTTTGAGCGGGCTCGCAAGGTGATTCTGTTGATCACCGAGCAGGAGGCGCTGCTGGACGACAATCCAGTTATCCAGCGTTCGATTCGCCGCCGCAATCCCTATACGGACGTGCTCAATGTGTTGCAGGTCGAGCTGCTTGAGCGGTACGGCGCCTGCTGCACGGCGGCCCCGGATTCCGAGGAGGCCAAATCCGTCCGCCGGGCCATCTTCGTCAGCATCAACGGGATCGCCGCGGCGATGCAAAGCACGGGCTGATTGTCGTCACTGAGTCAAGCCAACCTCAATAGCGCACCCCCTGTGTCAATGCCGACTCACCCGCATGGCGGCGGGGTGTGGTTGGCATATTGTCCGAGATAGCGCTGCTTGGCGGGATAGCCGCTTATCGAGCGGCTCTGACGTCGGAGGCGGTGGTCAAGTGGAACTCGCGTCGCGAGCGATCATATTGGCGCGACCCGGTTTGCCAATGTCCATTGCGCCTATGACGCTGACGTTGATTCCAGATGCCACGGGCAGGCTTACTAACTGTCGGCACTCCATCTGGGCTCAAGATCAGGAATCCTGGTTCGAACCGAACCGTCGCGGGAACGTTACGTACTTCTTCTCATGGCCGACACAAGAGATGGCGATACCGGGCGGCTCGTCGAGTTTTTGCAGGACCGCGACGTGCCCTGCCCGCAGTGCGGCTACAATCTGCGGAACCTGACCGGCGACGACTGTCCGGAGTGCGGGCAGAAGCTGCGCCTGTCTGTCGGGGAGCAGCACCTGCGGTTCGGGTGGTTTCTGGCCGCGGTCACGCCCGGCCTGTTCTCCGGTATCGCCGCTGTGCTGATGCTGATCCTCATCCTGGCGGCCAAGGCGACGGGCGCCGGTCCGTTTCCGCCCGCCATCGACGCCCTCGCACTGTTCGGATTCGCCAGCGGCGCCGCGGCGCTGGCGCTGATCGTCCGCCGCCGGAAGTTCCTCCAGCTCCGCCCACAAGTCCAGCGAACCTGGGCGATCGTGGCCTGGGCAATCCACGGGCTGCCTTTCCTGGGCTTGGTCGTCCTGGTCTTTGTGACCGCCTGATCGCAGGCGAGACCTGCGACATTGCCGCTTCGGCTGACCTGGATGGCTGCTGTCACCGCACCTACCACGCTGGTGGCGGATCCAGGTAATGCCAGTTCGCTAACTAGTTCTGAAAAAGAAGTTTAGCGGAGTTACGTTCGGTCGGTCCCGCACAGCGACAGGCGCCCCCGGGGCGGTCTGCTCCCGCCACTCACCAAAGTATAAGCTTGACCGCACACCGTGCCACCATTGGCGGCGAATGACGCTCCACCATCGGCGTGCTATGCTGGGCCGATGTGAGGAGTCGTATCGTTGGGCGGGGTGCAACTACCCGCTGGGTTCGCCGGGAAGGTGTTCAAGGAGGATGCTCCGTGAGAGATCGTAAGTTTGGCCAAAAGGCAGTGCTGGTACTTCTGCCGGGTCTAGCCGCCCTGGCCGGATGCCAGTCCGACCTGCGCGTGCTTGAGGGCTACATGACCGGCAGCTTCAGCAGTGCCGAGCAACACCTTGCCGACCCGGAGAATTTCCACGACATCCGGCTTCACATGGTCCCCATCTGGAGCCAGCGGGCCGACGGCCCCTGGCTGTACGTGGAGCAGGCTGCGGCGCAGCGCCCGCAGCGACCGTATCGTCAGCGCGTGTACCACCTTCGCGCCAACCCGGACAGGACGCTGGAGAGCGTCATCTATGAGCTTCCCGGCGATCCGTTGCGTTTTGCAGGGGCTTGGAAGGAGCCGGCGATGCTGGATGAGCTTTCGCCGAATGCGCTGGTGTTGCGCGACGGATGCAGCATCACGCTCCGCAAGGCGGAGAACGAGACGTTCGTCGGGAGCACAGCGGGCGAGGGGTGCAGCAGCAGCCTGCGAGGCGCGAGCTACGCGACCTCGGAAGTCGTCATAGAAGCGGATCGGTTGATGTCCTGGGATCGGGGCTTCGATTCGGAGGATCAGCAAGTCTGGGGAGCAACTAAAGGAGGTTACGTCTTCACCAAGGACGTGCCTCCGCCACCTCGCGAGCCGTGACCTGGGACTCGCGGACATCGAACGCCCGGACGTGCAGCCCGGGAATCGGGAAGTTCGGCGAGCACCTTCCTTTTCGGCGTGCACAGTATCTAGATCCACACTGCCCGCCGATATCCGTTGGCTACGTTACGCCCTTCGTCCGTCCACGCTTCACCAACACGCCCCGACTTGGGGCCCAACTGCATAAGGACCTGTGCATCAGCCGATTCATCGCCGAACCGGCGGAGGACGTCGGCATAAGCAATGAACACGTGGCCGAGGCGGATCACTGCCGATGGCGGAGTCGGCAGCTAATAGGAATGGTCGCCAGGCGTGCGGACAAGCAGGATGCCCGATGTTGGGGTGAGCTCTGCTTTCCCCGGGCTGGTCCGACGAACTGATAAGGGTTGACTTCACCTGATGAGGATTGACAAGGATCGCCGGGTTATGCACTTGGCTGACATTGTGCGTGAGACAGCGCCTCCAGTGCCGTGGGCCCAGGGAGACAACATCCCGTGGAATGAGCCTGGCTTCAGTGAACGGATGCTGGACGAGCATCTTTCGCCGGACCATGATCTCGCCAGCCGTCGCCAGGTGATTATCGACCAGCAGGTGGCCTGGACCCACGAGCGCGTGCTGGGGGCCCGGTCTACCAGGATTCTGGACCTGTGTTGCGGTCCGGGACTTTACGGGGTTCGCTTGGCGCAGTGCGGCCACGAGTATGTGGGCGTCGATTATTCGCCTGCGTCGATCGCGTATGCCACTCGCCAGAGAGCCGAGGGCAGCCCATGCACTTTCATCGAGGGGGACATC
>JANQGB010001177.1 GCA_028277545.1 Phycisphaerae bacterium
GCCGGCATGTGCCGCTCGGCTCCCACCCTGACCGTCGCCTTGAACACCTGCGCAGCTTCGATTTGGGTAAGGGCCTCCAAAAACAAGTCCATGGCGTAGCCGTAGTAGTGCTGCTCTGCCACCAGGATGCCCTCGATGGTCAGGAGCACGGGATCGTTGAGGGCGCTGGGATCATACTTGAGTTCCTCCAGGCGCTGGTGAGCCTTGGCAGCATCCGGCTCCTTCAGGAGCGCGCGCAACGCGGCCACGCGCTTTTCCGTAACGTGATGCACCGTCGGTGAATCAGGCAGTAGAGAGGATGTGGTCGCCTTGGGCGAAGCACAACCCATGCTCTGCGTCAAGATGATCATGAGCCCCAGGGTCCATGTCAGATTTATCTTCATGGATCGACCTCCTTGCTTGTTAGGGTGTTTATTGGCCTCATCAGGCAAGGTCTTTAAGTACATCCAGTGCGGCGGCTCCGGTCTCGCCGCTATCCTTGCCGAGGGTCAATGATCAAGACATTTTATCCTGATGCTTCAAGAGAAAAAGCGCGACGACATGTGTAGGGCTGCGACATCTGATGTCGCAATCCTCCTTTTACAGAAGGGTCATATTCTTTGGCATGATCATTTGCTCATGCACAATGGGAAGCATTGAACAGATTTGATCGGTTATTTAATTCTTAAAGCCCGCCACCACGTTCACCATGAAGCCTACCACGCTGCGGTGACGGCTGTACTCAATCTGGCTGATGTTCTTCAACTGATCGATCACCGACTCGATCAGCGCCCGCTTGCGCAGCAGCAACTTATCCCAGAGCCGTAGGAGACGTTGTTTCATGTTCTTCTTGAGCTTCGTCACCAGTTCGACACCCCGCTCGATGAGCTCATCATGCAGCGCCTGCGAGATATAGCCCTTGTCGCCGTAGAGCATCCCCCAGAGTCCCTGGCTCAAGTCCCGGACCGGAGTCCGGTCATAGGTGTTGCCCGGCGTCAGACGCACGGCCAGGAGCTCGCCCCGGTCGTTGACGATCAGGTGCAGTTTGAAGCCGAAAAACCAGCCTGATGTTATCCCGCTTCCGTGGACTATCTTTCACTTGTCAAAAGCAAGGAGGTCCACATGCCAAGAACACGCAAACCCTATCCCCTGAGTTTCGCCAACAGATCGTAGAACTCGCCCGCGCCGGGCGCTCTATCCCTGAACTTGCCGCCGAGTTTGAACCTTCCGGAGAGACTGTCCGCAACCGGATAAAGCAGGCTGATCTCGATGACGGGCGGCGCACTGACGGGATCACCTCGACCGAGCAGGAGGAATTGCGCCGTCTGCGCAAGGAGGTCCGCCGACTCCAGCAGGAACGCGATATCCTGGCAAAAGCCGCGGCCTGGTTCGCACGGGAGACGAATTCGATACCGGAGAAGTCTTCGAATTCATAAGCGCGAACCGGGCCGAATTTCCTGTTGCCACGATGTGCCGTGTGCTGGGCGTCTCCACCAGCGGCTACTATGCGTGGCGAGGGCGTATTCCTTCGAAGCGCAAGCGAGACGATGCGATGCTGACCGAGAAAATCCGAGCGATTCACAGGCGAAGCCGGGGCACCTACGGGGCCCCTCGTGTCCACACCAAACTCCGGGAGCAGGGCATCGGAGTCGGCTACAATCGTGTCGCTCGTCTGATGCGCACCGACGGCTTGCACGGGGCCAGTGGGCGGCGCCCCACAACCACACGACGCCAGGCAGATGCACGGCCAGCGCCGGATCTGATCCAGCGTGACTTTACGGCCGAGGCCCCGGACCGGCTCTGGGTGGCCGACATCACCTATGTTCCGACAGCGATCGGCTTTCTCTATCTCTCGGTGGTGCTTGATGCCTTCAGCCGGCGAATCGTCGGCTGGGCGATGGCGAATCACCTTCGCACGGAGCTGGTCTTGGCGGCCCTGGAGATGGCCCTTCGGCAGCGTAAGCCAGAAGGCGTGATCCATCATTCAGATCAGGGATGCCAGCTCAGATTCAACCGGTCGTCGCAACAGTGATTGTGTGTGATGATCGTAGATGCTCCTCCAGGACTTCAACCGGTGTGCGCCAGCCCAGCGTTTTGCGAGGCCGTCTGTTCAGCGTCAACTCCACAGCCTTCAGTTCGTTCGCGCTATGGGCACTCAGGTCCGTACCCTTCGGGAAGTACTGGCGCAGCAGTCCGTTCGTGTTCTCGTTCGTGCCTCGCTGCCAGGGACTGTGTGGATTACAGAAGTATACGGATAGACCCGTATCAAAACGCAACTGCGCGTGCTGTGCCACCTCAGCCCCCTGGTCCCACGTCAGCGACCGGAAAAGTCGCCGGGGCAACCTACCCATCGCCTCCATGATGGCCTCGCGCACCGCGGCGGCACCGTGCCCGGCCAGCGCAGGGCCGTTCTTGACACGCTTACGCGAACCGTAGCCCGCCATCCGGGGCAGGTGCAGCAAAAGCGTGTACCGCGTGGTGCGTTCCACTAGCGTCCCGATTGCGGAACTGCGCAGCCCCAAGATAAGGTCGCCCTCCCAGTGGCCGGGTACGGCACGCTCAGCCACCTCCGCAGGCCGCTCGCGGATCAGCAGGT
>JANQGB010001205.1 GCA_028277545.1 Phycisphaerae bacterium
GTGGGCCATCGCCCTGCCGGTGGTGAGAAACGTCAATACGGGGGCGAGCTATGCTACGGTGGAGGAGGCCGTCGCGGCTGCCACCGCCGGAGACACGATTGAATTGACGGATGACCTCGGAGTGGGGGCCGTGGTCATCGATAGGGACCTGACCATCCGGGGTGGCAGCGTGCATACTGTCTACGCGCTGGCTGACACCGGTAGCAGCGGCGATGCCCGGGCGTGGTTCCTGGTGAATCCGGGCGTCGCTCTGCACGTCGAGGACCTGATCTTTGACGGCAACGGCCACCTGATCTACCAGGCCTTTCGCCACAAAGGCACGGGAAGTTTCACCAACTGCGGCTTCCGCGAGATCAAGTTCAACGAGTCCGGTCCGACCTATGCCGGCGTGGCCATCGCCGCGTTTGGCGATCCGGGCAACCCGGTAGACGTCACCGCTTGCACCTTCTCGGAGATCGGTCGGGTGGGCGTGCTGTATTTCGGCGCGGGAGTGAACGGCTCAGTCTACGACGGTAACACCTACACCGGCAAGGGCGACGGGGACTTCCTGGACTACGGCGTTGAACTCGGCGGCGGCGCGGTTGCCGCGATCAGCAACAGCAGCATAACCGGCTGCCGCGGTGTGGCGTCAACCGACGGCTCCACCTCCGCCGGGATGCTCCTGACCACCTACTTTGGCGCCGGAACCGCCGGCACGATCACCGGTAACACGCTTACCGGAAACCATGCCGGCATTATCGTCGGGTATGACGAGACAGATACGAGCTCGGTCGTTGCCCATCGGAACGCCATCTCCGGCAACGCCACGGGGCTGGCGAGCCACTCGGTTGCGATGGTGGACGCCGAATTGAACTGGTGGGGCGACGTGACGGGCCCTGCCGACGCCAGCGACGACGCCGGCGAGGTAATCGGGGTGGACCGAGACGCCTGCACCGCCTCACCCGCTGCCGAGATCAACGATGACGGTCTAGGCAACAGTGTGCAGGACAACTCGAGCGCGGTCGTGGACTACTGCCCGTGGCTGATGACGCCGTTCAACGCGCTGGCACTTGAAGCCGCTGCTTGCCAGGACGACGCCTTCCCGGCCGAAGCCGGTCACCAGGTGGTGGTCGAACTATGGATGCGCAGCCTGACCCAGGTCATCACCGGTTACGAGGCCTACGTGCAGTACGACACTGGCGTGCTGAGCTACCGCGGCGACCTGAGCAGCTACGTGATTTTCACCGCTCCGCTGTTCGCTATCGATCAGGCTGATGATGGCCTGTTGGATCTGGCGGCCGCCGTGCCCCTGGCAGGCAGCGGCACGGACCAGGACTCGCTGCTGGCAACGCTGGTTTTCACAACGAACGCAGGCGCCTGCCTGGCAGACCTCTGGTTTGAGGTGGGCGGGCCGTGGCCTTCGGTGCTGAGCTACCAGGGAGTGGCGGTTTCGCCCATGACCACCATTGATCTGTCGGGTCTGTCGGTCGACAGCGCTACTCCTGTGATCGATGTGTGCCCGGCTGACCCGACCATCGTGGAGTGCGATGGAGCCGGCAACACGGCGGAACTGAATGCCTGGCTGGACAGCTTCGCGGCCCACGACGACTGCGGCGCAGTCGTGCTGGACAACGACTTCACCGCGCTGTCCGACGAGTGTGGCGAGACCGGCTCGGCTACGGTGACCTACACCGCAACCGACGAATGCGGCTGGCAGTCGACCTGCGTCTCCACGTTCACCATCGCGGACAGCACGCCGCCGGTGCTCACCGGCTGTCCCGCTCCCGAGATCACCGTGGAGTGCGACGCGGTTCCTGCTCCCGCCGTGGTCGACGCGTCCGACGACTGCAACGGTCTGACGCTGTCCTTCGAGGAGGTACGCACTGATGGGCCTTGCGAGGATACGTATACGCTGACGCGAACCTGGACTGCAACCGACGATTGCGGCCACGAGGATTCCTGCCAGCAAATCATTAACGTTCAGGACACCACGCCGCCGGCCATCTCTGACTGTCCGGACGACATCACAGTCAATGCCGACACCGGCGGCTGCGCGGCGACCGTGACCTGGACACCACCGACCGCCACCGACGACTGTGGCGCCGTGACAGTGGACTCGACGCACATTCCGGGCGAGGTATTCGCTGGCGGCACGACAACGGTGAGCTATACCTTCACCGATGATTGTGGCAACTTCGCGGTGTGCGACTTCGATGTGACGGTCAACGAAGTGACCACGGTGAACGTGGATGTTGAACTGGTTGGTGTGGTTCTGCCGGTCACGCGCTGCATCCGCTTCGTCACCACCGACTGCGACAGCTTCGTCGATGTGTCGCTGGACTTCGTCGACAACGGCGGGTCATCGGTCAGCTACATCGGTGCGATAGAGGTGCCTTGCGGCGCCTGGGCGACGCTGTGTGCCAAGGACCAGCAGCACAGTCTGTATCACACAGCGGCGCTGATCGACCAGGTCACTCACTATGACGCCGCGACGGTCTTGAGCCTGGCCGGTGGTGATACGGATAACGACAGCGATGTGGACATTCACGATATAACCTGGCTGTTGTACCAGTACGGCGAGTTCGCTGCCGGCGGCAGTTGTCCGTGGGACGGCTCCCGCGACGCCGACTTCAGCAACAACGGTGTCGTAGGGGCGGAGGATTACACCTTCCTGACGACCAACTGGCACGACACGGCCACTTGTCCCTGCTCGGTAGCCACCCCGGATGCGGGCTTGGCCGAGATCGAGGCGCTGGGCCGCAAGGCCGTTCTGCGGGTCGAAGAGCTGTCCCCGGAGGTGGCGTCCTGGGTAGACCTGAACGCCGATGGCCTGGTCGACTACCGGGACGTACAGGCGTTTGAGGCGGCCAACGGGCTGCCCAATGACCTGTCTGCCAAAATGATCGGCAACGCGGCCAAGGCCGAGTCGGTGTGGACTGTGTCGCCGGCTGGCAGTCCGACGCTTCGTCAATAGTCGTACAGCGTTCAAGCGGTGCTCCTGCGGCGCCAGATCATGCCGAGGGAGCACCTGCTCTTGTACTCGGCCGGGTGTCGGGCTGAGTAGCACGGAAGACGGCTCATGATCGGAACCACGGCAGGTGGGCTCGACGGGCTCTTGCGGCGTGCCGTCCTCTGGCCCGACGACGCTCATGCAGAGCGGGAGGGAAAGCTCTCCGGGGTGGGGACAACCTGACATTCGCGTCGGAGACGGCGCAAGGGATTTGACTGGAACTGGCGATGGCTTTCGGAAAGTGGAGTAAAGGTACTGGAGGAGGCGCACAACTCAACACGCGGGATGTTTGAGACAGTGAGGGAGCAGGTGTTTCCTGCTCAACACCAACTGGAGGAAGGCGAATCATGAAACACAGTACCGTATCACCAATGTGTATGGCGCTCGTCTTGCTGACCGTGACTGCGAGCGCTCTGGCGGCTTCGTGGAGTGGTTATGGCGTTCATGGCGGCTCGATCAGTGAAGCCGCCGGCCAGATAACGGCTATCGCCGGCGATACCGCCGGTGAGACGCCGGACTACCACTGGAACAAGAGCAGTTGGGCGACGCGCACCGGCGAGAAGGCGTTCTACGTAACCAGCGACCTGAACGGCCTGCCGGTAGGGGCCATATCCAGCTTTGCGTGGGACCACGTCTCTGGTTACTGGGGGAACGCCTACTTCAACATAATGGTCCAGGACGCCGGTGGCAAACGGGCTATCCTGGCGCCTTCCCTGAACAGCGCGACAAGTTCGGGCTGGGACACCGACAGTTCTGACGACGTCCAGAAGCCCTACAGCGTCTTTGAGGCCGAAGCCGGCTGGACCGGAACCGCCGCCACGGGTTGGTACGCAGCCAACTGGGACGAGGTGAAGGGCCTTACCATTGCGGACGGCCCGTTCACCGAGTTTCCCGATACGCTGGCTGGTGCGGCAACCGCCCAGGACGACCCTGTTTACGTTCTGGCCAATTGGGCCGCCTGGGCCGATCAGGCTGCCGGTTACGACGCCGACTGGGAGAAGGGCGGCGTCATGATTACTTTCGGGCAGTCAACCGGGCCCGGGGCGCACCCGGATACCACGGTGATTGAGAACCTAGAGTTTGTCTATCATGTCAACAGCCCGGCCTCGTCCGCGATGGTGTTCGAGGGCGCGCTGACCGATGCCGGCGGCGGGGTCTACACCGGTACGATAGCTGCGACCAAGGGCGCCTACTACTGCGAAACCTGCCCGGGCGCGGCCGAGTATGTCGGCGGCAGCGGTTATCCGCCCGGCCCCGATCAGGGCGGCTTCGACGTTTACGCGCGTGAGGGGGCGACGGCCTACTACGATGACGCCGCCCAGGGAACCGTCGGAGCGGATCATGATGCCTATTCCTCGGCCGGCGGCTGGGGTGATTACTACCAGCCCGACGTAGCGGACTGGGACCACTACGAACTCACTCTCACCGCAAGCAACTGGTACCTGCGGTACGTGGGCAGCGCTGGGGCAACACCCATGTCGGGGCTCATGAACTGGACCAGCATGTATGCCTCGGAGAACGATACTGGCCAGTACGTCAGCCCACCAGCCGACCCCGATGCCAACGATGGCGGGGCGGCAACTCTGCTCGGATGTTTCGGCGATCCGTCATGCGGGGCCGGCTATTGGGACATGGACTGGACCTGGGGCAGTGAGGCGATTCCCCTGGAGTTGCCCGGATTCGACGTTGACATAACCGACCTGGGTGGAGGCGACTACCGCGTTACGTTGACGCCGGCCGGGCTTAGCGAGGTCTGGGTCGACGCGAGTTTCGACAGTTCGACGCCCGGGTGGGGCGTGACACACTTCGCCACTATCCAGGACGGGCTCAACGCCGTGACCGGTAGTACGGTCCACGTGGCGGCCGGGACGTACGCCGAGAGCTTCGAGGTGTCCACGCCGGGCGTCAGTATCGTTGGCGCCGGGATCGACGTCGTGACCATCGACGCAGGCGGCCTGGCGGGTCACAACAACGCCGGCATCTATGTCTCGGGCGACAACGTCACTCTGCAAGGCTTCACCCTGGTGGGCGAGCCCTCCGCCTCACTGCCTCGCTACGGCATAAAGTACGGTGAGGTCAGCGGCGGCTCGTTGATGGACGTGCGAGTCAAGGAGTTCTACCGTTCGGGCTTCGATTTCCTGGGAGCCTCGAACACCACGATCACCGGCATCGAGTCCATCGACAACGGCGGGCACGGCATCTCACTGGTGGACTGCAACGGCGTCGCCCTGGACAGCGTTCTCACCAGTGGCAGCGGTTGGCAGGCCGTCAGTGTGGCCACCTGGGGTCGCTACACGCCGTTGGGGACGAGCGGAATCGTGTTTGGCGGTACCAACAGCTATGGGAACGTCTTCCAGCTCGAGGAGGGCGATTACAACAACCCGGGAGTTCCGCCGGCGGGAGAAGCAATCATCACCTACAGCACCAACCCGGCGGACGGCGCTGACGTCACGGTCCAGGCCTCGGAGTTCGGGTTCGCCCTCCACGGCGACCAGGACGACGGCCCGGATCAGAACCGGGTCTGGTTCTTCCAGACCCTCGCCCAGGCCCAGGCAGCGTCGGCACTGGCCCCGATCGGCCACCTGCTGGCCAGCGGCATCTACATCGAGAGCCTGACCGACGATACCCAGCTTTATGTCAGCCCGGGCGGCTCCATACAGGCCGCTATCGATGCAGCCGATCCTGGCGACACCATCAACGTCGCGGCGGGGACATACAGCGAGTCGAGTATCCACGTTGACAAGAGTGTCACCATCAGCGGTGCCGGCATGGGCAGCGCTGTGGTCGATCCGGCAGGGGCCACCGGCTTCTACATCGACGCGGACAACGTCACGATGCAGGATCTGACCATACAGAACGGGTCGATGGGGCTCCGCTTCGAGATGGCCGCCGGGACGATCACCGGTACGACGCTGGAACGCGTCGAGTTTCTCAACAACACCGCCCGCGGCATCGAGATTCACAACGCCACAACGGTCGCGGACCTGGTGGTTTCGGAATGCCGGTTCGAGAGCGTCGGCGAGGTCGGCCTGCGGGTCAGTTCGTCTGGTCATATCGACGGCGCCCAGTTCCTGGATTCGACGTTCCTCAACAACGATATCGGTATCTACGAGGCCAACGACGGCGGCACGTCGACCATGAAGGACGTGCTGATCCGCGGTTGCACCTTTGAGGGGCATACCGTCAGTCAGGGCACGTCGATCTTCCTCGAGGAGATTCAGGATACTGTCATCGAAGAGAACACCTTCCTGAACAACCGGCGGGATATTCAGATCTTCAAGTGGTACCAGGCTTCGGTTCCGGTGTCTAACCTTGTCATCCGTAACAACACGATGACTGGAACCACCGACGCGGTCTTCGCGATCTTCAACGACGAGCACAGCAGCGGGCAGACGGTGTTCGACGGTGTGGTTTTTGAGAACAACGCCTGCATCGGGGCGTACGCCGCCGGCAAGGGCCCGGTTTATGCCGGTGGTCACAGCGCGGCGAACCTGGGCGGGCTCGGATGGGACACGGTGACGATCGCCAGGAACAGCTTCCTGGGAGTGGTCGATCCGGCAGTGGCGGTGCGCTTCTGGAATCCGGGCGTGGCACCCGACGCGGTGCTGGGCGGCACGCAGCTCTTGAACGTGTCCGGCAACTACTGGGGCATGACGGACGCCGCGGCCCTCGATGCCTTGATGGACGTTGCGGTCGTTACCGACTTCACGCCCCTGATCGACAACGGAGCGGACCAGAGCGGCGACGCAGGGTACCAGCCGGACTTGAGCTCGCTGACCGCGCATGCCCTCGGCGCTCAGTCCGGTGCGACCGGTCGGGTTCAGGAAGCCATCGATATGACCGTCGGCAGCACGGTCAACGTCGCGGCGGGCACCTACGCTGAGCGGCTGATGATCACCGGGGCCATAGAGCTTCTCGGTGCCAACGCGGGTGTGGATCCGACCGCCGCGGGAGCCAGGACAGACCCGCTTGACGAATCGATACTCACCGAAGCGGGCCTGTCGGATCCGAACCCAAATGTTCTGATCGATCTGGCCGACGGTGTCTCCGATGTTTCCATCGACGGGTTCACCCTCGTAGGCGACCCGACCGACGGCAACGCCGACACAAGCGTAGTCCGGTGTGGTGGCTCGGCCGGTACGGCGGACAACGTCACCATCGCAAACAACATCATGGACGGGAAACAGGTTGTGATTTACAAGGGAGGCAGCAACCTGCTCTTTGACCGCAACCGTGTAACCGCCAACAAGAATGGCGTAGTCTGTCAGCCCAACACAGCCACCAACGCGGTCATCTCCGATAGCGCATTCGTGCTGGGGAGCAGTCCGGCCGGCGGTGAGGATGCCATTCACCTCACCGGAACGGTTGACAGCCACGTCACCGGGAACACCGCCACCGGCTTTATCAATGGCAAGGGCGTCGGCGGGAGCGGCCAGACCAACCTGGAGGTATCCGGCAACACCTTCACCGGGAACAAGGATGCGGTGTCGTTCTGGGGCGACACAACGTTCGTGAACATCTACAACAACGTGCTGAGTGATTCCACACGCTACGGCATCAGCATCAAAGGTCAGGACATCGATGTCATCGGCAACGTGATCCACAACAATGTGGACCATGGCG
>JANQGB010001275.1 GCA_028277545.1 Phycisphaerae bacterium
GATCATTGCTGGTCACATAGATGGGCTTGGAGAAGGGGCCGGGGCGCCCCTTGCTATGGAGCGACACGCGCAGTTCCTGACTCTCGCCGGGCGGGATAATCTTCTGCTGGTCAGTCAGCTTGCTGACGATGGTGCAGCCGCAACCCGTGCGGGTCCGTTCGACGACCAAGTCGGCCTGGCCGCGATTCTCCAGCACGAAGACGGCCTCGGGTTTGGCGCCTTCCTTGATATCGCCCAGGTCAATGGTCTCCGCCACCGCCGCTATGGCGGGCAGCTTTTCGTCACCGCGGGCTGGAGCGGAGTACACAACCGGCGCCAAGCCGGTCGCCGCCACCAACGAAACTAACAGTACCTTCCTGGTACGCATGAGCCGTTTGCGACCTCCAGTTCGGATATACCTCCGCAGGACCTTCGCCACCGTCTCGTCGTAACACGCGGCTGCCGACCCGCGGTCGGACTCGCGCGGCGCCTGCCGGCGCATTGTAGCCGGAGCCCCGCAGAGCGGAAAGTAACGACCGCGAAACATTGCGTCTGCGCGTGGTAGGCGTATAATCGCTCATCTTGGCTCGTAGAGACCGCGAGCCGTTTCCCGCGATGTTTGTGAGAGAAGTGTCATGAAAAAGCTAAGACTCTTTACTCCAGGTCCCACGATGGTTCCCGAGGATGTGCTGCTGGAGATGGCCCGCCCGCAGGACCATCACCGCACCGCCGGCTTCAAAGAGATGTTCAAGGACGTTACCGAACATCTCCAGTACCTGTTTCAGACAGAAGGAACCTGCCTGACGCTCACCGGCAGCGGTACGGCGGCCGGCGAAGCGGCCATCGTCTCGGCCTGCGGCGACGGGCAGGACCACAAAGTGCTCTGCTGCCGCGGCGGCAAGTTCGGTGAGCGCTGGGCTGAGATATGCGAGGCGTTCGGCATCCCGCACGTCAACTACGACGTGGAATGGGGCCACGGCGCCAAGGCCGAGGTGATCGACAAGATGCTGTCGGAGGACAAGTCCATCGACACCGTCACGCTCGTACACAGCGAAACCTGCTCCTCTTCGGTCTCCGACGTTCAGGCCATTGCCAAGGTCACCAGGAAACACGATGCCCTGCTGATCGTGGACGGCATCACGGCCGTCGGCACGCTGCCTGTCAAGATGGACGACTGGGGCGTGGATATTTATTTCACCGGATCACAGAAAGCGCTCATGCTGCCGCCGGGCCTGGGCTTCCTGGCGGTGAATGACCGGGCCTGGAAGCGCATCGAGGCAGGCAACGCTCACTACTACTACAACAACCTCAAGAAATACCGTAAGTCGATCGAGAAGAACGACGTGCCCTTCACGCCCAACAACCAGCTGATCCGCGGCCTGCAGAAAGTGCTGCAGGGAATCAAGGAACGCGGCCTGGAGGCGGTCTGGGCGCACAGCGCGCTGATGGCCAAGGCAACCCGGGCAGCGGTGGAGGCCATGGGGCTCAAGCTGTTCGCCGCCGACCCCGCGGACTCGGTGACCGGCACCTGGGTGCCGGAGGACGTGGACGAGGGCAAACTTCGCAAGCTGTTCCGCTCTAAGTACGGCATGCAGATCGCCGGCGGACAGGGTCACATCAAGGGCAAGGTGATCCGCGTATCGCACATGGGCTACTGCGATGCGTTCGACACGCTGAGCGTAATCGGCGCCCTGGAGCTGGCCTTGAACGAACTGGGGCACCCGGTCGAGTTGGGCTGCGGTCTGGCCGCCGCACAGAAAGTCTTCGCCGAAGGGTTGTAGCAGGCCAACACGGCTGACCGGCATAAACCAAGCGGCCGGCGCAGGGCCCGATCTGTTTCGGGTCTCTCGCCGGCCGCTTCTTTGACGGCCGGACTACGCCCCGCCCCACGCGTCACGACCCCGCACGCCTGGCCTGCCGTCAATCGGACGGCTCGGGGACTGACTGCTGAAGCGCTCGGCGGGCGCGCCTGCGGACATCTTCGAGGTCCTTGGGTAGCTGGCCGGGTGTGATGCGGGCATAGGCTTCAATCGCACTCCACGCGTCTTGCGGCCGTCCCTGGCGGTCCATCAGCAGCGCCTGATAGAACCAGGTGCGCTTCGACTGCGGAAACCGCTCGACCAAGCGAGCGACGTAGGGCTCCGTTGCCAGGATGCCCTCACGATCACGGAGTTCGTGGGCCAGCCCGATCAGCCCGTGATAGCTGTGCGGATGGCGTGTCACCACCGTTTCGAAGAGACGGAGGTTGCTGGACCAGCTCTTCTGGTAATGCCACGTCGCAGCGAACAACACGACGGACGCCACAATCGCCGCGACCATCGCCGGGCGGAAGCGTCCCAGACCCGCCACCAGCACCATCGCAAAGACGCTCGGCAGGTAGAGCCAGCGCTCAGCGAACAGCCAGTTGGCCGCCGGTATGAAGTGACATGGCAGAATCAGAAACAAGACGAGTAGCGAACACGGCAGAGCCGCGACTTGCCGCCGCCGCATGCCGACGAGGGCCCAGGCAATCCCTGACACGACCAGCACCGCGCCGGTTAACACGTCTGCCCGCAGCCAGGTGTCCGGCAGGTCGATGCCGCCCGAACTCCAGATCGGACAGAGGCCGACCGGCACCGCCAGCAGTTGCAGAGTTCGTGACAACAGGGCAGCCGGCACCGTCAACTGCGTGATCAGCGGCGCAGCCACCAACGGGTTGGCCATCCGGTTGATGTGGTCTTCGGGCAACGTTGTGTGCCTGCCGAAGATGCACCAGCGGGCAAACAGGAACAAGGCCAGAACCAGCACCATCCCCAGGTAGTGGGACTTGGCCAGCCGATCGAGGCCCTCGCGCCAGGATTCGCGCCCGCCGCCCGGCAATCTTCGGGTGATGTCAAGGCAAACGATAGCTGGCACGGCGAAAACGGCGTGTTCCTTGGACCCCACTGCCAGCAGCAGGATCACCGAATTCACCAGGTGGTAGCACGTGGAGGTCTGCCGATCCCCGCGAAGATAACCCACGTGCCGCACCAATAGCCACACGGTAAACAGGGCGGCCAGCACCTCGGCCCGCCCGACCACCAGCGCGACGGCTTCGCTGTGCACGGGGTGGGCAGCAAACAACAACCCCGCCATCAGGCCGGCGGCCACGCACCAGCCGGTCCACAGGCGCATGGCCAGCAGCGCGACCAGACCGGAGCATATGGCGTGCAGCACGGCGTTGGTGGCCCGGTAACCGCCCGCCCAATCACCGAAGAGAGCGTGGTTCAGGCGCAGAGAAAGCGTGGTCACGGGCCTGTATAGCGGGTCGGTGTTGACGTCACGAGGCCAGTAGGGCGAGGTCACACACTCCAGCCAGGGCCCGCCGCTCACGACCGGATTCTGGCTGATGACGTAGACGTCGTCGTAAACGAAGGGGAAGGCGCACTGCGGCAGAAATACGACCAGCCCGACCAGGCCGCACAGGAGCGGGATCAACCATCTCGCGACTGCGTTCGGCGGAGACAGCGTTGGCTGGAGGGACGGCATAGAACCATCATCTGAACCAACTCTGTCCTGGTTTACAAGCGATAAACCGCAGGCGCCGGTGACTTGCGCCGCTCCGCAAGCAGCACCGTGGCCTGTCGACGCCGGGAAGCGCGGCGCTCTACCTGGCGAGCAACTCCTCCAGCTTCTTCCTGGAATCGGCCTGCACGGTCTCGTGCAAGCTACTCCCGTGCGAGTCCATGGTTACGACGCAGGGGAAGTCTTCGACACGGATCTTCCAGAACGCCTCGGGGACGCCGAAGTCGAGCTTGAATACGTCCAGCACCTCGGTGCAGCGTTCGCCAATCAGGGTAGCGGCGCCACCGATAGCGTGAAGATAGACCGCGCCCGAATCCTGGCAGCCGGCCAGCGTCTTGTCACGCATGCCACCCTTGCCGATCACCGCCCGGAGCCCGAAGTGGGCGAACACATCGGCTTCGTAGGGTTCCTCGCGGATGCTGGTGGTCGGCCCGGCGGCCACGAACTCGTACCGGCCGTCGTCGTGGTTCTTGACCACCGGCCCGCAGTGGTAGATCACGCCGCCGGCCAGACCCTGTTTCAGTTCCTCGTACACCGCCTGCTCTGAAGCCGGGCAGTCGCCCTTGATGAAGTTCTCCATCATGTACTTGTGGGCGGCATCGCGGGCGGTGTAGATAACGCCGCTAAGCAGAACCTGGTCGCCGACCTTCAGGGCCCGAATCTGGTCCTCAGTGATAGGGACCGTCAACCTGGTGGCCATCTATGTTTCTCCTACGGAGGTTGATCGTTTCTACGGGGCTTCGATGGTGATCTGGCCGTCCTTGATGGTCATGAGCTTGCGCCGATCGGCCCAGCACATGTAGGCCACGGACACGAAGAACGAGGCCGGCACGCGGTGCAACTGGGCGATCTTGACGCCCAGCACGGTGGTCTTGCCGCCGAAGCCCATGGGGCCGATGCCGAGTTCGTTGGCCTCGCTGTGGAGTTGCTTCTCCATCCGATCCAACTCCGGATCGGGATTATTGTCCTCCAGCGGGCGGAAGAACTGCTCCTTGGCCTTCATCATGCTGGTTGCCCGATCACCCCCCACACCCACGCCCAGAATACCCGGGGCGCATCCCAGACCCTGTGCCTGGTAGGCAGCGTCCAGCACCGCCTTTCGAACGCCCTTGATGTCACGCGAGGCCGCAAACTCCGGCGATGGGATACTGTACTGGCGCCCGCAGTTCTCAGAGCCGCCGCCCTTGAGCATCAGGCCGATCTTGAGGTAGTCGTGCTCCCACTCCTCAAAGTGGACGGTTGGGAAGTCGACGCCGGAGTTGTCGCCTGAGTTCTTGCCCGACAGGGCGGCTACGGCGTTGGGCCGGAGATACGACTTCTCCGTGGCGATGCGCAGGGCCTCGACAATCTGGGCGCGAATCTCCCGCTGCGACATGCCCACTGCGTACCACACGTGGAAGATTGGCGTACCGGTGTCCTGACAGATGGGCCGATCCGACCCGCGGGACATGGTAACGTTCTCCAGGATGGTCAGCAGGGCGCCTTCGGCGGCAGAACCGTCCGCTTCGGTCTTGGCCGCGGCGGATAAGGCCTGCTCCACGTCGGGCGACAAGTCGGCCGACGCCGACTTGATCAGTTCGACCAGGTGATCGGTGAGGTTTTCCATGGACTCGCCTTTCCTGCGGGATG
>JANQGB010001438.1 GCA_028277545.1 Phycisphaerae bacterium
AATACGTCCTCCCCTAACAATAGAATTCCGGTTACATGATACTTCACGGTACGTTCCGTATTGCGTTGCAGCTACCCGACCGCCACCTCCTTCCCGCCAATGCCCCGGCCTGCCTGCGGCCTGGGCGCCATCGGCTTGCTCGCCTGAGAACCCGTGTTCTCAGCTACCCAAGTGACCCTCCATGGCCTATTCCGGTCCGGACCGCCCGCGAGGTTGCGGGATAGCACGTTGAAAAACCACTCCTTCGGAGGCCAGAATGCACCTAGGGCCTCTATGTACAACACCAAAGCAGGTCAAATTCAGGTGCAGTTATTCTAACCAAGTAGTTTACACGTGTCAACCGAAAAGGCGGTTTTTCTCTTCTGTGTATGCTTGGTGCTTCTTGGTGTCGCAGTACATGTCACTATGGGCCGGAGCCCGATTTCAAGAACGAGACCGCTAGGGGAAGCCGCGCCCGCAGCATGATTCAGATTGGATGCCAGAGCCAGCATAGCAGCGAGGAATGCGGCTGCAACGCGCCCGGCTGACGTTTGGGATACTCCGCTGCAGCGTCCTTCTTCTGATGGACGCGTCTACTTGCCCGTCAGCATCAACTGCCCATCCAACTGGTAGTCCCTCTTCTCTGGCATTCGCACCAGCACAGTCTTGCCGGCATAGCGCACGACGCAGCGCGCGTCTGACGATGGGTGGAGGTTAACCTCGGTGAGCTGTCCGTCCTTCCAGGCGATGTCCACGACGAATCCACCCCGCGCACGCAGACCACGGACCCGGCCGTCAGGCCACTGTGGGGGCAGGGCCGGCAAGAGATGGAGTTCACGCGTGGGCTCAGTTGCCCCCCCTGCCCCGGCTGGCGTCACCACATGGCTCTGCAGCAGCATCTCCGCGATAGCGGCTGTGGCGCCGAAGTTGCCATCGATCTGGAACGGCGGATGTGTATCGAACAGGTTCGGTAGCGTGGACCGAGCCAACAGCAGCTTGAAATTCCGGTAGGCCGCGACCCCGTCCTCCAGACGCGCGAAGAAGTTCACCACCCAGGCCCGGCTCCAGCCCGTGCCGCCTCCGCCGTTGGCAAGGCGATGTTCCAGGCTCTTTCGCGCAGCCCGCGCCAATTCGGGTGTTCCGCGCATAGTAATCTGCGAACCCGGATGGAGACCGAAGAGGTGGGACATGTGCCGATGCCCCGGCTCCGGCTCGTCGTAGTCCTCCACCCATTCCTGGAGCCGCCCATCGCGCGGGCTGATCTGCAGCGGGGCCAAACGCTTCAAGGCGGTTTCGATCTCGGACTTCAATGCCGATTCAAAGGTCCCGTCGCCATCGTCCAGGATCTCGATCGCCTGCGAGCAATGAGTCAACAGGTCGTGGATGATCATCAGATCCATGGTCGCCGCGTAAGTGAAGACTGAGCGGGTGCCGTCGGGCTTCGTGAAGGCATTCTCCGGCGAGTGCGATGGCGATGTCACGAGTTTGCCAGCAACGGGTGTCCCGGCCGGGGCTTCCACCAGGAAATCGAGGATGAATCGGGCCGCCCCCCTCATCAGGGGCCACGCACGCTCCTTCAGAAACTCCTCATCCCCGGTGAACTGGTAGTGCTCCCAGGGATGCTGCGCCAGCCAGGCCGAGGCCATCGGCCAGATCCCCCAGGGGCCGTCGATCGGGGCGGCGCCCCGCCAGATATCGGCGTTGTGATGCACCGTCCAGCCGCGCGCACCGTAGTGTTTCTGCGCCACCTCGCTCCCAGTGACAACCAGGTCATCCATGAGGTCGAACAGCGGTTCGTGACATTCCGACAGATTGCATACCTCAGCCGGCCAATAATTCATCTCAGTGTTGATGTTCACCGTCCACTTGCTGCCCCAGGCTGGTACCACGTCCTTGTTCCATATCCCCTGCAGGTTGGCCGGCTGCGTACCCGGCCGGCTGCTCGAGGCCAGCAGGTAGCGCCCATACTGGAAATACAGCGCACAGAGCTGCGAATCGTCTGCGCCGTCCTTCACGGCCTGCAGGCGCGCATCGGTCGGTCGCCCGACCGCCTCAGCACCGCCGAGATCCAGCTCTACACGGGCCAACAGACGAGCTACGTCACGCCGATGCCGCTGATGCAAGGTCTCATAGCGCTTGCCCACGGCCGCTTTCAGTTGCGGACGCCACCGCGATGCGGGATCCGCGGAGATATCCTGGTAGTTCTCGAAGCTCGTGGCTGCTGCCAGGCGTAAGGTCAGTGTCTTCGCTCCCTGCACCTTCATGCGTCCGTCTCGAATCTCCAATTGCCCCCCGTCGACTTCCGCATGGAGCCCGGCCTCGAAGCGGATTCCGGCTCCCTTCACCGGAGCCATCAGCGAACGCTTCCTGCCATCGCTGCTCCACTGGCCTTTGAGCAGAAGCTGTTGCGAGCCGTCAGCGCTGACCTCGTGGTCATGGGGTGTCTTGAGCCCGACCTCGACATCAAGCGTCCCCGGGCCGTCGGCAGCCAGGCGCATCACGAGGACCTGGTCTGGTGCCGACACAAAGCACTCTCGCGTATAGGTGACATCACCCACACGGTAGCGCGTGCGTGCGATGCCTTCAGCCAAATCGAGTTCCCTTCGGTAGTCGGTGTAGACATCGCGCTGTGGGAACCTCAGTTCCAGATCCGCCAGCGGCTGGAACCCCTGTTGATAGAACGGTTTACCCATCATCGATTTCCAGGCCAGGCGTACGGCGGCGTCGTTCTTGCCTTCAAACAGAAGGCGCTGGACCTCCGCCAGGCTGTCCAGCGCGCCTTCTACCGCATAGTTGACCGGTCGGCCGGACCAGAGCGTGTCTTCATTGAGTTGGAGACGTTCAACCCCCAGCCCGCCGAAGACCATGGCCCCCAGACGACCGTTGCCGAGGGGCAGAGCCTGGTTCCAATCGAGGGCCGGTTGCCGATACCACAAGCTTAGTTCCGGATTCTCCGGGGGCGGTGCCGAACCGTCCAATTCGGGTGGCAACGCCAACGTCAATGCGCCCGGTGCGGTACTGATCGCGGCCTGGCGTCTGGGCCGACGAAGGTCCCAATCCGCCACCCGCCCCGCCAGTTCCAGAGAACGTCGTTTGGGGTCGGCGGCGAGGCGTTGGATCTCTTCTGCGTTCAGAGCCCGGCCGTAGACA